>NZ_JBEOVY010000299.1:0-9822 GCF_040295745.1 Saccharopolyspora sp. NPDC002686 | reverse complement strand
GTGTTCTGGTGCACCGTGGTGTTGCCGCGGCGGGAGGTCGCCGAGGCCGTGGCCGTGTACTCCACGTCGAGCCTGTGCTGAGCGCCTACGACGTGCGTCCGGTGGGACCACAGTTTCAATGGAAACTGTGATTCGCCGTGGGTGGGATTTACAGTTTCAATTGAAACTGCGGTCCCTCGGGTGAGAGGTGAGGTGCGTCGGGAGTGGACTTCCAGCGGTGGTTGGCCGTGGCGGTGGGGGAGGCCGAGGCCGGGTTGGCCGAGGGCGGGATTCCCATCGGTGCCGCGTTGATCGGTCGCGACGGCGAGGTGCTCGGCAAGGGGCACAACCGGCGCGTGCAGGACGACGATCCTTCGGTGCACGGGGAGACCGCGGCCTTCCGGAACGCCGGGCGGCAGCGGTCCTACGCCGGGACGACGATGGTGACGACGTTGTCGCCGTGCTGGTACTGCAGCGGGCTGGTGCGGCAGTTCGGGATCAGCCGGGTCGTCATCGGCGAGGCCGAGAACTTCCACGGGGGGCACGACTGGCTCGCCGAGCACGGCGTCGAGGTCGTGCTCCTCGACGACCCGCACTGCACCCGGATGATGGCCGACTTCATCACCGAACACCCCGAGCTCTGGTACGAGGACATCGGCGAAGACGCGCGCTGACGGCGGTCAGCCCTGGGCCGCGGTCCGGCGGCGGAGGAAGTGCACCAACAGGCCGATCACCAGCCAGACCGCCGCCACCACCAGGGCCAGTCGGCTGGCCGTGACCAGGACGACCAGCGAGATCAGACCGCCGATCACCGGGACGACCACAGTGGACACCCGCCGTTCCCGGCCGGGGACGGCGAAGTAGCCGATCACCGAGGCGTGCAGCAGGACGAACGCGGTCAGCGCGCCGACCGTCACCATCGACGACAGGACCTCCAGGCCGTCCTCCGCCGAGGCCGCCCACACCGACACCAGCAGCGTCACCACCGCCGCCAGCAGGGTCGCGTTGCGCGGGACGTGGCTCCGGCGGTCGATCCGGGCCAGCGCAGCGGGCAGCTGGCCGTCGCGGGCCATGCCGAACAGCAGCCGGCTCACCGCCGCCTGCGCGATCATCGCCGAGAACGCCGGGGCGATCGCCTTCACCGACGTGACCGCCACCGCCAGCCAGCCGCCCAGCGCGGCCCGGAGCATGTCGTAGAACGCCGAGTCCTGCGCACTCGGATCCGCCGCCAACTCCTGCGGGGTCAGCGGGTTCAGCAGCGACGCCAGGTAGGTCTGCACGAAGAACAGCACGCCGCTCAACGCCAGGCAGAACAGCAGCGCCCGGCCGACCTGGCGCGACGAGCCGGTGTTCTCCTCGGCGAACGAGGCGATCGCGTCGAAGCCCAGGAACGACAGCACCGCCACCGACACCGCGCCCAGCACCGCCAGCGGGGCGAACTCGCCGAACCCGGTCAGCGGGGACAGCCACGGCCGCGCCGGGCCCTCGCCGGCCAGCACCACGAGAGCGGCCACCACGAACACCGCGAGCAGCACGATCTCCACCGCCAGCACCACCGTGCCGACGATCGCCGCGACCTTGACCCCGGTCAGGTTCAGCGCGGTGACCACCGCGATCGCCACGCCGGTGGCCAGCCACACCGGGATCTGCGGCACCAGCGAGTTGGTCGCGATGCCGACGAACAGCGACGCGACGCTCGGGATGAACAGGTAGTCCAGCATGATCATCCAGCCGGCGATGAAGCCCGGCGCGCGCCCCAGCCCGGCGGAGGCGTAGGCGAACACCGACCCGGCCAGCGGCACTGCGGCCGACATCCGCGCGTAGGACCACGCGGTGAACCCCATCGCGACGGTCGCCACGACGTACACCAGCGCCACCGCGCCGCCGCTGCGCGCGTCCAGCACGCCGAAGACGCCGACGGGGGCGAGCGGGCCGATGAACAGCAGCCCGGAGACGATCAGGTCGCGCAGCGTCAACCGGCGCTGCAGGCCTTCCGCGGTAGTGGTCATGTCCTCTATCCCAGGTCGGAACAACGCGGTCCCCGAAATGGTTGACCACGAACGGTCGCAGCGCCGAGGCTGGGCCGGCAACTCCAACGAACGTCAGGTGGTACGAATGTCTTCCACTCCGGTCGAAGTGACCCGGACCGGCCAGCACGCCTTCCTCGCGACCAACCCGCGCGGCGGGCGGGTCGCGATCGGCCGGGAGGACGCCCCCGACGCGTTCACCCCCGGCGAGCTGCTGCTCGCCGCGATCGCCGCGTGCTCCGCGGTGACCAGCGAGAACCTGCTGGTCCGGCGGCTCGGCGACGACGCCGAGGTGACCGTGCACGCCGACCGCACCAAGGTGCCGGAGGACAAGCACAAGTTCGCCCGCGTCCAGGTCGGCTTCGACGTGGACCTCAGCGCGATCGAGGACGACGGCGACCGCACCAAGCTGCTCGAAGCCGTCGAGCGCGCCATCACGAAGTACTGCACCGTGAGCCGTTCGGTGGAGGAAGGCACTCCGATCGACCTCACCCTCCCCAGCTGACCCCGGGCCCGGCCACCCCCCGGCTGTGCAACGACTGCGCAACCGCGGCAGTCGGAGGTGGTGGGGGCGTCGTAAGGTGCTCGTCGCGCACCGAGCGGTGCGCGACGAGTGGGAGGCGCAGTGGCACAGGAGACCGCACCGGCACGGCAGTCCGGGTTGCGCCGGGACCTGTCCGGCCGCCAGGTCGGCATGATCGCCATCGGTGGTGCGATCGGAACCGGGTTGTTCCTCGGCTCGGGGCTGGCGATCTCCATCGCCGGACCGGCCGTGATCATCGCCTACGCGGTGGCCGCGTTCGCGGCGCTGGCGCTGGCCTACGCGCTGGCCGAGATGATCGTGGTGCACCCGGAGGCCGGCGGGTTCGGCGCGGTCGTGCAGCGCTACCTCGGCGGACTGTCCGGGTTCGTGTCCCGCTGGATCTACTGGGCCGCGCAGGTGGTCAACATCGGCAGCGAGGTCATCGCGGCCGGGCTCTACGTGCAGTTCTGGTACCCGCAGCTGCCGCTGTGGATGCCGGTGGTGGTGTTCTCGCTGATGATGCTGGCGGTGAACTTCGCGGCCGTGCGGTTCTTCGGCGAGTTCGAGTACTGGTTCGCCATGATCAAGGTCATCACCATCGTGGTGTTCATCGGCCTGGGCGTGTTCTACATCTTCTTCGGCCTGCCCGGCCAGCAGCCGGCCGGTGTCGGGGCGCTGACCGAGCACGGCGGGTTCCTGCCCAACGGCATCGGCGCCGTCTGGCTGGCGCTGACCGTGGTCACGTTCTCCTACCTGGGCACCGAGGCGGTGTCGATGACCGCCGCCGAGTCCCGCAACCCGGGTCGGGACGTCCCGCGCGCCGCGCGCGGCATGGTGCTGCGGCTGGCGCTGTTCTACGTGCTCGGCATGCTCGTGGTGGTCTCGATCCTGCCGTGGAACGAGGTCTCGTCCTCCGGCGAGGTCACGGAGAGCCCGTTCGTGCGGCTGTTCAGCATGGTGGGCATCCCCGCGGCGGCCGGGATCATGAACTTCGTGGTGCTCACCGCGGCGCTGTCGGCGATGAACACCAACCTCTACATCACCTCGCGGATGACCCACTCGCTGGCGATGGACGGCTACGCGCCGAAGTGGTTCGCCAAGGTCGGCAGCAGCGGCGTGCCGCGCCGGTCCTTGGTGCTCTCCGCGGCGGGGTTGGCCTTGGCCGCGGTGCTGGCGGTGTTCGCCGAGGACACCGCGTTCGCGATGCTGCTGGGCCTGGCGTTGTTCGGGGCGCTGGTGACCTGGTTGATGATCTTCGCCAGCCAGCTGGTGTTCCGCCACCGCCGCACGAAGGAAGGCCTGCCGCCCTCCCCGGTCCGGTTGCCGGGCGCTCCGGTGACGACGGTGCTGGCGATGCTGTTCGTCGCGGCGGTCCTGCTGACCACGCCGTTCACCGAGCAGTTCAACACCGCGTGGAAGGCCGGCGTCCCGTTCGTCGTCGTCCTGTGCGTCGCCTACTACGTCGTCAACCGCCGCAAACCGGCTCGGAGCGAGGCCGAGGTCGAGAGCGCGCAGTAGTCGTCGGAGGGCGATTCCGCGGGGACGATCCGGCGAAATCGCCCATCCCTCACCACTCGCCCGATCGGGTGGTGAGGGTGACCTGAGCTGGGGAATGCGCGGGATTTACACTCGCGCATGTGTCGAACCAGCCGATGATCGCGCCCTCCATCCTCTCCGCAGACTTCGCCCGCCTCGCCGATGAGATCTCCGCCGTGAACGGCGAGCCCGGCAAGCGTGCCGACTGGCTCCACGTCGACGTGATGGACGCGCACTTCGTGCCCAACCTGACCCTGGGGCTGCCGGTGGTCGAGTCGATCCTGAAGGTGACCGACATCCCGATCGACTGCCACCTGATGATCGAGGACCCGGACCGCTGGGCAGTCGGCTACGCCGAGGCCGGCTCCCACAACGTCACGGTGCACGTCGAAGCCGCCAAGGACCCGATCGCCATCGCCAAGGACCTGCGCGCCGCGGGCGCCAAGGCGGGCCTGTCGATCAAGCCGGGCACCCCGCTCGAGCCGTACCTGGACGTGCTCAAGCACTACGACACCCTGCTGGTGATGTCGGTGGAGCCGGGCTTCGGCGGCCAGAAGTTCATGGCCGACGTGCTGGACAAGGCCCGCAAGGCGCGCGAGCTGGTCGACACCGGCCACCTCAAGCTCCTGGTGGAGATCGACGGCGGCATCAACGCCGACACCATCGAGCAGGCGGCCGAGGCGGGCGTCGACTGCTTCGTCGCGGGCTCGGCGGTCTACAACGCCGACGACCCGGCCCAGGCGATCGAGGCGCTGCGCGCCAAGGCGGCCCCCAACTTCGCGCACGCTCGCCAGTGACCAAGGCTCGTGAGCGTTTTGGGGCGCTATAGCAACCCAAAACGCTCACGAGGCCCGATGGGAGGACGTCGATGGTCGTTCGCGGCGAAGAGCAGGCGATGCGAGCCGCGATCGCGGCCAGCGAGCAGGTTCGGGGCACCACCAGCCCGAACCCTCCCGTCGGCTGCGTGATCCTCGGTGCCGGCGGCGAGGTCGTCGGCGTCGGCGCGACCCGGCCGCCGGGTGGTCCGCACGCTGAAGTCGTCGCGCTGCGCGCGGCGGGGGAGCGGGCCGAGGGTGGCACCGCGGTCGTCACGCTCGAACCCTGCTCGCACACCGGACGCACGCCGCCGTGCACCGATGCGCTGCTCGCAGCCGGTGTCGCGCGCGTCGTGCACGCCGCCTCCGACCCCAACCCGCTCGCCAGCGGTGGCGCGGAAACCCTGCGCGCGGCCGGAGTCGACGTCCTCAGCGGACTGCTGGCCGACGAGGTCGAAGCCGGGCCGCTGCGCGCCTGGCTGCACTTCGCCCGCACCGGACGGCCGCACGTGACCTGGAAGTACGCGGCCACCCTCGACGGGCGTTCGGCGGCCGCGGACGGCACCAGCAAGTGGATCAGCTCCGCCGAGTCCCGCGCCGAGGTGCACCGGATCCGCGCCCGGATGGACGCGATCATCGCGGGCACCGGCACGGTCCGCGCCGACGACCCGCACCTGACCGCCCGCGCCCCCGACGGCGCGCTGCTGGACCGGCAGCCGCTGCGGGTCGTGATCGGCGACAGCGAGATCCCGCCGACTGCGAAGGTGCTCGACGACGCGGCCGAAACGATCCAGCTGCCCGGCGGCGATCCCCGGGCCGCGCTCGCCTCGTTGGCCCAGCGCGGAGTGGTCGACGTGCTGCTGGAAGGCGGACCGCGGCTGGCCGGGGCGTTCCTGCGGGCCGGCTGCGTGGACCGGGTGCTGGCCTACGTGGCCCCGGCGCTGCTCGGCGCCGGACCGGCGGCCCTCGGAGATGCCGGAGTGGGAAGCATCTCGCAGGCATGGCGGTTGCAGATCGAAGAGACGACGATGAGTGGCCCGGACGTCCGCATCAGCGCTGTTCCCCAGGAGCGCTGAGCAGGTCCGGCAGTGCGCAGGGAGGCAGCAGTGTTCACCGGGATCGTCGAGGAACTCGGCACCATCGAGGCGGTCCAACCGCTGGCCGACGGCTGTCGGCTCACCGTCCGAGGTCCCGTGGTGACCGCGGACGCCAAGCACGGCGACTCCATCGCGGTCAACGGCGTGTGCCTGACCGTGGTGACCGTCGAGGACGGGCTGTTCACGGTCGACGTGGTGTCCGAGACGCTGCGGCGTTCCTCGCTCAAGGGCATCGCCGCCGGTGACCGGGTGAACCTGGAGCGCGCCATGGCGCTCGGGGAGCGGCTCGGCGGGCACATCGTGCAGGGCCACGTCGACGGCACCGCCGTCCTGCGCGGTACCGCTGCCGACGGGCTCACCAGCTTCGACCTGCCGCCGCGGCTGTCCCGCTACCTGGTGGAGAAGGGCTCGATCACCGTCGACGGCGTGTCGCTGACCGTGGTCGAGGCGGGGGAGTCGACGTTCAGCGTCGCGCTCATCCCCACCACCAAGGAGCTGACCACGCTCGGCCTGCGGGCGCCGGGTGACGAAGTGAACATCGAGGTGGATGTGCTGGCCAAGCACCTCGAACGGCTCTCCGAGGCGCAGCTGGCCCACCAGGCCCGTGGTGCGCAGGTCCGTTCGGGGGACAATGGCGGCGTCAGGGAGGCGCAGTGATGAACCCCGAGGTTGGCGGCACGGTGAGCACGAACAAGTTCGACAGCATCGAACGCGCGTTGGCCGACATCGCGGCCGGACGTCCGGTCGTGGTGGTGGATGACGAGGACCGCGAGAACGAAGGCGATCTGATCTTCGCCGCGGAGAAGGCGACGCCCGAGCTCGTGGCGTTCATGGTCCGCTACACCTCCGGCTACATCTGCGTCGGCATGCCCGGCGAGGACTGCGACCGCCTCGACCTGCCGCCGATGTACTACTGGAACCAGGACCGCAAGGGCACCGCGTACACCGTCACCGTGGACGCCGCCGAAGGCGTGAGCACCGGCATCTCGGCCTCCGACCGCGCCAAGACGCTTCGGGTGCTGGCCGGCGAGGAGTCCACGGCCAAGGACCTCACCCGCCCCGGCCACGTGGTCCCGCTGCGCGCCCGCGACGGCGGCGTGCTGCGCCGCCCCGGCCACACCGAAGCCGCGGTCGACCTCTCCCGCCTGGCCGGTCTGCGGCCGGCCGGTGCGCTGTGCGAGATCGTCAGCCAGAAGTCCGAGGGCGACATGGCCCGCCGCGACGAGCTGGAGGTCTTCGCCGAGGAGCACGACCTGGCGCTGATCACCATCGCCGACCTGATCTCCTACCGGCGGCGCTTCGAGAAGCAGGTCGTGCGGGTCGCCGAAGCCCGGATCCCCACCGCGCACGGCACCTTCCGCACCTTCGGCTACGACAGCACCCTCGACGGCATCGAGCACCTGGCGCTGGTCTACGGCGAGATCGGCGACGGCGAGGACATCCTGGTGCGGGTGCACTCCGAGTGCCTGACCGGTGACGTCCTCGGTTCGCTGCGCTGCGACTGCGGCCCGCAGCTGGACGCGGCCATGGAGAAGGTCGCCGAAGCCGGCCGCGGCGTCGTGCTCTACATGCGCGGGCACGAGGGCCGGGGCATCGGCCTGATCCACAAGCTGCAGGCCTACCAGCTGCAGGACAACGGCGCCGACACCGTGGACGCCAACGTCGAGCTGGGCATGCCGGTGGACAGCCGCGACTACGGGCAGGGCGCGCAGATCCTGTGCGACCTGGGCGTGAAGTCGATGCGGCTGCTCACCAACAACCCGGCCAAGCGGGTCGGCCTGGAGGGCTACGGGCTGCGGATCGTGGACCGGGTGCCGCTGCCGATCCGCCCCAACCCGGAGAACATCCGCTACCTGCGGACCAAGCGCGACCGCATGGGCCACGTGCTGGACAATCTCGACGACGGCGAGGATGCCTCGATCAACGGCGAGACTGGAGTGACGGCATGAGTGGCGAGGGGCGGCCGCGGGTGAGCGTGCCGAAGGCCGGTGAGCTCCGGCTGGGCATCGCGGCCATCCGCTGGCACGAGCGGTTCGTGGAGCAGATGCTCACCCGCGCGCTGGCAGCGGCCGAGGAGGCGGGCATCGCCGAGCCGACGGTGGTCCGGGTGCCCGGTTCCGTGGAGCTGCCGGTGGTCTGCCAGCAGCTGGCGCACCAGCACGACGCGGTGGTGGCGCTCGGCGTGGTCGTCCGCGGCGGCACCCCGCACTTCGAGTACGTCTGCGACTCGGTCACCCAGGGCCTGACCCGGGTGGCGCTGGACGAGTCCACGGCCGTCGGCAACGGCGTCCTGACCTGCGACACCGTGGAGCAGGTCGAGGCGCGGGCCGGGTTCGAGGACTCGGTGGAGGACAAGGGCTTCGAGGCCACCGCGGCGGCTCTGGAGACCGCGCTGGTGCTGCGGGAGCTGCGGGGCTGGAACGGCGAGCGGGGGTTCCTGTGAGCTTGGAGGTCCGACCGCGCAAGGTGCGGCGGGTGGCGATCCCGATCGCGGTGGTGCTGGTCGTCGTGTTCGCGGTGGTCGGTGTGCTGCTGAGGGACAGCCCCACCGGGGCGATCTTCTCGGTGTCCGACCAGATCTCGATGGGTGTGCTGGGCCTGCTGCTGGCAGCCGGGGTGATGCTGCTGGCGCGGCCGAGGCTGCGCGCCGACGCCGAAGGGCTGGAGATCCGCAACATCATCGGCACCCACCGCTACTCGTGGCCGGTGGTGCAGGCGGTGACCTTCCCGGACGGTTCCTCGTGGGCCCGCCTGGAGCTCCCGGAGGACGAGTACGTGCCGATCATGGCCATCCAGGCCTCCGACGGCGAGCAGGCCATCAAGGCGATGCGCGACCTGCGCGAACTCCGGCGCCAGGCCCAGGACGCCTGACCCGGACCTGAACAGCGACGAGGCCCGCGACCGGATGTGGTCGCGGGCCTCGTTTCCGTTCGCGTCAATTCCCGGCAGCCGGTTCCTGGGTGGCCCGGAGGGCGGAGCGGAGCCGGTTCTGGGCGCCGAGCAGGTGGCCCCGGAGGTTGGTCACGGCTTCGTCCTCGCCACCGGCGCGGGCCAGGCGGAGGAGTTCGGCGTGGGCCTCGGCGGCCGGGTGCAGGTCGATGTCCTGCGCGTTGGTCACGTCCAGCATCACGCCGAAGGTCGGTCGGTACTGCTCCCACACCGACCGCAGCCGCCGGTGCCCGGACAACTGGTAGAGCTGCGAGTGGAACTCCAGGTCGGCGCGGGCGAACGCGGGGGCGTCACGGCGCTGCGCGGCGGATTCCATGGCCCGCAGGCACTCCTCGGCCTGCGCCCAGTCGCCGGGCGCCGCCCGCCGCATGGCCAGCGACAGCGCCAACTCCTCCAGCGATCCCCGCAGCGTGTAGAGCTCGTCGACGTCGTCCTCGGTGAGACCGATGACGAACACACCGCGCCGACGCGCTTCCAGCAGCCCCTCGGCCTCCAGCTGCCGGAAGGCGTCCCGGATCGGGCCGCGGCTGACGTCGAACTGCTCGGCCAGCACGTCCTCGATGAGCCGGGTGCCGCGCGCCAGCTCCCCACCGATGATGCGGACCCGCAGCTCCTGCGCGACCCGGTCGCCGAGCGACTGCTGCACCAGGGACGGGAAGCTCAAAACCACTCCTCAGCAAGTCGGAACCGCCCCGCCCGGTGATTCGCCGGCGCGGGGCGGCTACCAGGTTAGCTTGCGCTCTCGCCGACCAGCGCCGCGATGATCGCCTCCGTCGAGGCGTCCGGTTCCGCGACTGCCATGCGGGAACCGCCGGCCGGCAGACCGCGCAATCGCTGGGCGCACTTGATCCGCCCGATGCTCGGTCCGAGCGCCGCCACGACGCGGTCGACGCGGT
>NZ_JBEOVY010000298.1:0-9868 GCF_040295745.1 Saccharopolyspora sp. NPDC002686 | reverse complement strand
CTTTTGGGCGGTCATAGCAGCCCAAAAGACTCACGGGATTTGACCAGCCGGGCCGAGCCCCGTGAGCACTTTGTGGGGTTATAGCGCCGCAAAGTGCTCACGGGGCCTGAGCAGCTGGAACTGTGCTCAGGCCCGCGGTCCGCCGTCCTGGCGCGGGTTGCGGTGGTGGGTTCGTGCGTGGTTTGGGGTGTTATGGCGCCCCGAAGTACTCACGTGACGGGACGCCCTGAGCGCTGAGGCCTCGGGCGGTGGGGTCCGTGGGGTTGGACCAGGCGAAGGCCATCGCGATGGCCAGGACCAGGGCGCTGAGCAGGAGGAGGAGCCAGGGCGGGAGGTTCTGGGGCTTCGCGCTGAAGGGGCGGGCGTTGTCGTCCAGGACCAGGGGTTCGATGATCGCTCGGATGCCGCTGTTGACCTCGGCGACCTCGTTGGCCAGGGCGCGGCAGCGCTCGCAGTCGTTCAGGTGGGACTGGACGATAAGCTCGTCGCGCTTCGACAGCGCGTTGCGGGCCCAGCCGCCCAGGCGGTCGATCACCGTTCGGCAGCGCGGGTCGGACACCTCGGCCAGGTGCGCGTTCAGGTACTCGCGGCGCAGGCCTTCCCGGGCGCGGTAGGACAGCGCGGAGACGGCGTTGGGGCGCAGGCCGAGCAGCGGGGCGGCTTCGGCGGGGGTTCGGCCCTTGATCTCGGTGTGCCAGAGGACCTTCTGCCAGTTCGCCGGCAGCCGGGAGAAGGCCTTCGCCGCGAGCGTTCGCTCCGCCGCGTCCACCGCGGAGTTCTCGACGGGGTCCACCGAGTCGTGACCGGCCAAGGTCTGGACGTCCTCGACGAGCTGGACCTTCTTCGCGGAACGGGACCGGTCGTAGGCGAGGTTCCGCAGCGTCGTGAGCAGGTACGCGCGGAATGCGGTGGTGGGGCCGCCGCCGGTGTTGAGGCTGTCGAGGACGTTGGCGAAGGCCTCGGAGACGAGGTCGTCGGTTTCGGTCTCGGACCGCGTGACCTGCCGCGCCGTCTTGTAGGCGGCGCGGACGTGCCGCTGGTAGAGCTGCCCGTACGCCCCCTTCTCCCCGGAACGGACCAGCTCGACCAGTTCGGCGTCGCTGAGCTCGGGAGTCTCGGCCATCATTCCTCCGCATCCGTGCCGGTCGATACCGGGACGGCGCTGCCCCTGGCATATGACGCCGGAATCGGCAACTCGATGCGCATGTCCGATTACCGCTGGGTTGATCTCCTGAGGGCGAGATGGACCAGCGACCGCGGACCTCGGCGGAGGACGCGCTGCCCTGAAAAGCGCGAAGGGCGCCTCCCGGTGGGAGACGCCCTTCGTCGGTTGTTGACGGTCAGCTGCCGGTCGTCGCGGTGTCCTCGGTGGTCTTCTCGCCGCGCTTGACGGCGTTGAGGAGGAGCTGGGCGACGTCGACGACCTCGACCGATTCGGAGGCGACCTTCTCGCTCTGGCGGGCCGTGAGGCCGTCGGAGAGCATCACCTTGCAGAACGGGCAGCCGGTCGCGATCTTCGACGGCGCGGTGCCCAGGGCCTCGTCCACGCGCTCGACGTTGATGCGCTTGCCGATGCGCTCTTCCATCCACATCCGGGCGCCGCCGGCGCCGCAGCACATGGAGCGGTCGGCGTGGCGGGGCATCTCGCGGAAGGTCGCGCCGGAGGCTCCGACCAGGTCGCGCGGCGGCGTGTAGACCTTGTTGTGGCGGCCCAGGTAGCAGGGGTCGTGGTAGGTCACGTCCTCGGCGACCGGGGCGACCGGGGTCAGGCGCTTCTCGCGGACCAGCTTGTTCAGCAGCTGGGTGTGGTGCACGACCTCGAAGTCGCCGCCCAGCTGCGAGTACTCGTTGGCCAGCGAGTTGAAGCAGTGCGCGCAGGTCGCGACGATCTTGCGCTTGCCCGGTTCGCGGCCCTCGAACACCGAGTTCAGCACCTCGACGTTCTGCTGGGCCAGCATCTGGAAGATGAACTCGTTGCCCGCACGACGGGCCGGGTCACCGGTGCAGGTCTCCTCCGGGCCGAGCACCGTGTACTTCACGCCGGCCATGTGCAGCAGCTCGGCCACGGCCTGGGTGGTCTTCTTCGCGCGGTCCTCGAAGGCACCGGCGCAGCCGACCCAGAACAGGTACTCCACGTCGTCGGCCAGCTCGCCGTCGAAGACCGGCACCTCGAAGTCCAGGCCCTCGGTCCACGCGAGGCGGTCCTTGGCGTTCTGGCCCCACGGGTTGCCCTTGTTCTCCAGGTTCTTGAACATCCCGCCCAGCTCGGTCGGGAAGTTCGACTCGATCATCACCTGGTAGCGGCGCATGTCGACGATGTGGTCGACGTGCTCGATGTCCACCGGGCACTGCTCCACACACGCACCGCACGACGTGCAGGACCACAGCACCTCGGGGTCGATGACGCCCATCTCCTCCGGGCCGCCGATCAGCGGGCGCTCGGCCTCGGCCAGCGCCAGCACGTCGATCCCGGCCAGCTTCTCCTCGGCGTCGTCACCGGTGATGCCGACCTCGTCACCGGCCATGTCCTTGCTGCCACCGGCCAGCAGGTACGGGGCCTTGGCGTAGGCGTGGTCGCGCAGCGAGGTGATCAGCAGCTTCGGCGACAGCGGCTTGCCGGTGTTCCACGCCGGGCACTGCGACTGGCAGCGACCGCACTCGGTGCAGGTGGTGAAGTCCAGCCAGCCCTTCCAGGAGAAGTCCTCGACCTTGCCCGCGCCGAACACGTCGGTGTCCGGGTCGGCCTCCTCGAAGTCCAGCGGCTTGCCCGCCGACATCATCGGCTTGACCGCGCCCAGCGCGACGTCGCCGTCGTCCTCGCGCTTGAAGTAGATGTTGAAGAACGCCGAGAACCGGTGCCAGGCGATGCCCATCGTCATCGTGCGGGCCACCACGATCAGCCAGACCGTGGCGCTCATCAGCTTGATGAACGCGAACACCGACACCAGGTTCGCGCTGGCCGGCAGCAGCATGCCCAGCGGGCCCGAGACGAACTCCGACCACAACGGCATCGGGTGCACGCCCAGCGCGGACTTCGCCGCCCGCACACCCAGGATGCCCACGCCCTCGACCAGGACCACGGCCTCGATGAAGTAAGCCCACTTGAAGTTCGAGCCCTGGAACCGCGAGACCCGGTCAGCGCGGCGCGGGTGGTTGAGCTGGCGGATCACGATCAGCACCAGGATGCCCACCACGGTGCCGACACCGAGGATCTCCATCAGCAGGCCGTAGATCGCCAGATCGCTCAGGAACGGCCAGCCCCAGGTCGGCACGAAGACCTCGCCGTAGGCCTCGAACAGGGCCAGCGAACCGATGAGGAAGCCCCACATCACCAGCCAGTGCCAGACACCGACGTTGCGGAACTTGTTCATCCGCGTGTGCGCGGCGAACTCCTTGACCAGGGTCGCCAGCCGGGCCATCACCGGGCCGTTGCGGGTGCCGTCCGGCTGCCCGAGGCGGATGATCCGCACGAACCGGGCGATGGTCGCGGCGAACATGCTCCACGCGACGACGCCGAGCGCGACCGAGATCGCGCCCAGCGTGATCTGAACAGCACCCATGCTCGCGGCCTCCTGTTTCGAGGGGGTTGTCCGTTCGGGCAGCGTACGCCCTGTTACCCATCGGTAACTACAGGGGTTGTGCGCGTGTTGGTAACAGTCGGTGATTCTGCGAGACCGCCGCGCGAAAAACTAGTTGTTCAATCGTTCAGCTTTATCGGATAGCCTAGCTCGGTCGGATGCGGGTGGCGCGGGTCGGCGTTGCTGGAGTCGTCCGAGTTGTTCCTGTTGAACGCGGCGTCGGTGGTTGCGATCGAATCGCGAACCGGGCGTGGGCGATGTCGATCAGGGCAGACTCGAGGACGGGATGCGATTTTCGCCACTTATTTGATCGGGTGAACGGTTCGTTCGGCGATGCCGAACGTCCAGGGGGTTGCGATGACTGGGGACAACGGGTCGATGCGCGCGTCGGACGGCGATCGGGAAGCCGTGGCGCAGCGGCTGCGGGCGGCGCTGGACGAAGGACGGCTCACCGTCGCCGAGTACGACGAGCGGCTGCAGCAGGCGTTCGCCGCGACGACCTACGGCGAGCTGGTGCCGATCACCGCCGACCTGCCCGAGCCCACCCCGCCGAAGAAGTCGAAGGACCTGGTCAAGCGCGAGAAGCGGAAGCGCAAGCAGATCAAGGAGTGGCGGGAGTGGGGCGGCGTCGCGGTCATCCTGTGCGGGATCTGGCTGGTCACCTCGATCGCCTCCGGTGAGCTCGGCTTCTTCTGGCCGATGATCCCGCTGGGCATCTGGGCCGCGGTGATCCTCAGCGGCCTGGTCTCCGGCGGTGGCGGCGGGAAGTCCGAGCGCTCCGGCGACTGACCTGGAAGTGCCCCGGTGCAGGGGCACCGGCATGCCCTTAAAGTGGGGCGATCGTACGATTTTCTTGGGAGATGGGCGTGGCGTACCTGGTCCTGGCGGTGGCGATCGTGAGCGAAGTGTTCGCCACCGTCTCGTTGAAGTTCTCCGAGGGGTTCAGCAAGCCGCTCCCCTCGATCCTGGTCGTGGTCGGGTACGTGATCGCCTTCTCCGCGCTGGCCTCGGTGCTCAAGCTGGGGCTGCCGGTCGGCGTCGCCTACGCGATCTGGGCGGGAGCCGGGGTCGCGCTGGTGGCGATCATCGGCGCGGTGTTCCTCGGCGAGTCGATCACCGCCGTGCAGATCGCCGGTCTCGCGCTGATCATCGGCGGTGTCGTCGCGCTGGAGCTGGGAGGTGCGCATTGACCCAGGTGCGCCGCAATCCGGACGAGGAGACCGACGGCCGCCGCGCCAAGGGCGAGCGCCGCCGCCGCGCGATCATCGACGCCGCGCTGCGGGTGGTCGCCCGCGACGGGGTCGGCGCGGTCAGCCACCGCAACATCGCGCGCGAGGCCGGAGTTCCGCCGGCGTCCATCGCGTACTACTTCGACGGCATCGACGACCTGCTCGGCGGCCAGCGCTGAAGTCGGGCTGCGACGGGCTCCTCGAGCAGATGGACCAGCTGCAGGAGCAGGTCGAGGAGCGCACCGCCTGGCCGCGGGCGATCGCGGAGAACCTGGCGAGCCTGGTGCGCGAGCACCGCGAGCGCACGCTCGGCGAGTACGAGCTGTACCTGCTGGCGGCCCGCCGCCCGGCGCTGCGCCCGGCCGCGCGCAAGTGGATCGAGGTCGCCTCCGGTTACGTCAACGGCGGCCGGGGCGGCGACCAGCCGATGGTCCGAGCGCTGTTCGCGGCGATCGACGGCATCCTCATGCAGGCGCTCATCGCGGACGAGCCGCCCACCGCTGACGACCTCGAACCGGTGCTCCGGTTCCTGGTCCAGCCCGTCGACTACCTCCGCGACGGCGGCGCCATCCCCTGATCTCCGCCGGGTGGTTCCCATCACGCCGCGGAACTATCCGCGCAGGTCATCCGTTGGACTGGCAGAAAGCTTGAGCGGGCTGCGCTCAACCCGGATTGACGGTGCTCGGGTGCAGTCGGTAAAACTTGAGTCAGCAAGGCTCAGGAACCTTCGCCGGTGCCTGAGCGCACGGATTACTCAGTCGGGAGGAACCCAGCATGGCGCGAGCGGTCGGCATCGACCTGGGAACGACCAACTCCGTCGTTTCCGTCCTGGAGGGCGGCGAAGCGACGGTGATCGCCAACTCCGAGGGCTCGCGGACCACGCCGTCCATCGTGGCCTTCGCGAAGAACGGCGAGATCCTCACGGGTCAGCCCGCGAAGAACCAGGCGGTCACCAACGTGGACCGCACCATTCGGTCGGTCAAGCGCCACATGGGCACCGACTGGTCCGTCAAGATCGACGACAAGGACTACACCGCGCAGGAGATCAGCGCCCGCGTGCTGATGAAGCTCAAGCGCGACGCCGAGGCGTACCTGGGCGAGGACGTCACCGACGCGGTGATCACCGTTCCGGCGTACTTCGAGGACGCCCAGCGGCAGGCCACCAAGGAAGCCGGCCAGATCGCCGGCCTGAACGTGCTGCGCATCGTCAACGAGCCGACCGCCGCCGCGCTGGCCTACGGCCTGGAGAAGGGCGAGAACGAGCAGACCATCCTGGTCTTCGACCTCGGTGGCGGCACCTTCGACGTCTCGCTGCTGGAGATCGGCGAGGGCGTCGTCGAGGTGCGGGCGACCTCCGGTGACAACCACCTCGGTGGTGACGACTGGGACGAGCGCATCGTCGAGTGGCTGGTCGAGAAGTTCAAGACCTCGTCGGGCATCGACCTGACCAAGGACCGCATGGCCATGCAGCGGATCAAGGAAGCCGCGGAGAAGGCCAAGATCGAGCTGTCCAGCTCCTCCAGCGCGAACATCAACCTGCCGTACATCACGGTGGACGCGGACAAGAACCCGCTGTTCCTGGACGAGACGCTGTCCCGCGCCGAGTTCCAGCGGATCACCTCCGACCTGCTCGAGCGCTGCCGCAAGCCGTTCGAGGCGGTCATCCGCGACGCGGGCATCAAGCTCGCCGACATCGACCACGTGGTGCTGGTCGGCGGTTCGACCCGCATGCCGGCGGTCTCCGAGCTGGTCAAGGACCTGACCGGTGGCCGCGAGCCGAACAAGGGCGTGAACCCGGACGAGGTCGTCGCGGTCGGCGCCAGCCTGCAGGCCGGTGTGCTGCGCGGTGAGGTCAAGGACGTCCTGCTGCTCGACGTCACCCCGCTGTCCCTGGGCATCGAGACCAAGGGCGGCATCATGACCAAGCTGATCGAGCGCAACACCACGATCCCGACCAAGCGCTCCGAGACCTTCACCACCGCGGACGACAACCAGCCGTCGGTGCAGATCCAGGTCTTCCAGGGCGAGCGCGAGATCGCCGCGCACAACAAGAAGCTCGGCATGTTCGAGCTGACCGGTCTCCCGCCGGCGCCGCGCGGCATGCCGCAGATCGAGGTCACCTTCGACATCGACGCCAACGGCATCGTGCACGTCTCCGCCAAGGACCTGGGCACCGGCAAGGAGCAGTCGATGACGATCACCGGCGGCTCCGCGCTGCCGAAGGACGACATCGACCGCATGGTCAAGGACGCCGAGGCGCACGCCGAGGAGGACAAGAAGCGTCGCGAGGAGGCCGAGGCCCGCAACCAGGCCGAGACCCTCGTCTACCAGACGGAGAAGGTCCTCAAGGAGAACGACGAGAAGCTGCCGTCGGAGGTCAAGGACAAGGTCAAGTCCGCGATCGACGAGGTCAACGAGACGCTCAAGGGCGAGGACGTCGCCGCCATCTCCGCCGCGGTGGAGAAGCTGGCCACCGAGTCCCAGGCCCTCGGCCAGGCGCTGTACGCCGACGCCGGTGCCAACGCGGCGGCCGGTGCGGGCGCGGGCGCTGCGGACGACGCCGCGGACGCCAAGGCCTCCGGTGCCGACGACGTGGTGGACGCCGAGATCGTCGACGAAGAGGACGAGAAGAAGAAGTGACGGCGGACCGGTCCGAGATGTCGCACAACGAAGAGCAGGAACCGGTGGTGGTCCGGGACCGGCGTCGCATCGACCCGGTCACCGGCCAGCGCCGGGAGCCCGCTCCGAACGGAGAAGAGGCGCAGGTGTCCGAAAGCATCTCCGGCACCCTCGACGAGGAGATCTCCAAGGACGTCCCGGCGGAGGAGTCCGCTCCCACCGCCGAAGCACCTCAGGGTGAGCCCGCCGGTCTGCAGCAGCAGGTCGACGAGCTCACCGCCGACCTCAAGCGGGTCACCGCGGAGTACGCGAACTACCGCAAGCGGGTGGAACGCGACCGCGAGTCGGTGATCGCCGCGGCCAAGGCCTCGGTGGCCGGCGACCTGCTGACGGTGCTGGACGACCTGGAGCGCGCCGAGGCGCACGGCGACCTCAACGGCGCCTTCAAGGCCGTGGCCGACAAGCTGGTCGGGGCCCTTAACTCGGCCGGTCTGGAAGCGTTCGGCGCGGAGGGCGACGAGTTCGACCCGTCCGTGCACGAGGCGGTGCAGCACAGCACCTCCCCGGACGTGAGCGGTCCGACCGTGACCGCCGTGCTGCGTCGCGGCTACCGGTTCTCGGATCGGGTGCTGCGCCCGGCGATGGTCGCGGTGACCGACCACGAGCCGACGTCGGCGGAGCCTGCTGCCGCCGACGAGAACACCACCGAGCAGGGTTGATCAGGAGCGGGAGGAGGGGCGTCCGGTGAGTGCCAGGGAATGGATCGAGAAGGATTTCTACGCCGAGCTGGGCGTCTCCTCCGACGCTTCGGCGGACGAGATCAAGAAGTCGTACCGGAAGCTGGCGCGGGAGAACCACCCCGACGCCAACCCCGGCAACGACCGGGCGGAGGCCAAGTTCAAGGCCGTCTCCGAGGCGTACGGGGTGCTGTCCGACCCGGACAAGCGCAAGCAGTACGACGAGGCCCGCAGGCTGTTCGGCTCCGGTGGTTTCAGCGGAGGCGGCGGTCATGGCGGGTTCGGCGGCTTCGGTGGACCGGGCGGCGGCTTCGACATCGGTGACCTCTTCGGCGGTGGCGCCGGTGCTGGTCAGGGGCCGGGAGGTCTCGGTGACCTCTTCGGCGGCCTGTTCGGCAGCCGCCGCCCCGGCGGCGCGTCCACGGCCAACCGGCCCAAGCGCGGCGCCGACGTGGAGACCGAGGTCCGCATCGACTTCACCGAAGCCGTGCGCGGTGCGACGGTGCCGCTGCGGCTGTCCAGCCCGGCGACCTGCCAGACCTGCCGCGGTTCCGGCGCCAAGCCGGGCACCCGGCCGCGCAGCTGCAGCACCTGCTCCGGCTCGGGGCTGGTCACCCGCAACCAGGGTGCGTTCGCGTTCAGCGAGCCGTGCCCGGACTGCCGCGGTCGCGGTCAGCTGATCGACGACCCGTGCCCGGACTGCGCGGGCGAGGGGGTCAGCACCCGCACCCGCACGCTGACGGTGCGGATCCCGGCCGGCGTCAACGACGGGCAGCGGATCCGGTTGGCGGGTCAGGGCGAGCCGGGTCGGCAGGGCGCTGCCTCCGGTGACCTCTACGTCGTCGTGCACGTCAACGCGCACCGCGTGTTCGGACGTTCCGGTGATGATCTGACGATCACGGTGCCGACCACCTTCCCGGAGCTGGCGCTGGGCACTACTTTGACCGTGCCGACCCTGGACGGGAAGGTCTCGCTGAAGGTCCCGGCCGGGACCGCCAGCGGCCGCACCTTCCGGGTGCGCGGCAAGGGCGTGGGCAAGAAGGACGGCAGCAGCGGCGATCTGCTGATCACGCTGCAGGTCGCGGTTCCGTCCAAGTTGGACGGCAAGGCGGCCGAGGCGCTGGCGGACTACGCGGAGGCCACCGCCGACCACGATCCGCGCCAGGACCTGAACGAGTTGCTCGGGAGGTAGTCATGGCCGGTCGCCGCACGCCCGATCCGGGCTTCGGGTTCCCGCCGGGGTCCGACGAGGACACGCCGATGTTCGTGATCTCGGTGGCCGCCCAGCTCTCCGGTCTGCACGCGCAAACCCTGCGCAGCTACGACCGGTTGGGCCTGGTCTCGCCCGGGCGAACGCCGGCGGGCGGCCGTCGCTACTCCCTCCGGGACATCGCGCTGCTGCGCGAGGTCCAGCGCTTGTCGCAGGAGGAGGGCGTCAACCTCGCGGGCATCAAGCGGATCATCGACCTGGAGAACGAAGTCGACGCGCTGCGCTCGCAGGTCCAGGAACTGGCCGAAGAAGTCGCGGCGGCGCACGCGGCCGCCGAACAGGCGGCAGCCCAGATCCACGCCTCCTACCGCCGAGACCTGGTCCCGGTGCGCCAGGAAACAGCGCTCGTGGTCGACGAGGACGTCGTGGACCTGCTCGGGGGTGGCGAGGCGCGGTTGGCGGCGATGGGCGTCGACGTCGAGTGGCCGCCGGACC
>NZ_JBEOVY010000297.1:0-10035 GCF_040295745.1 Saccharopolyspora sp. NPDC002686 | reverse complement strand
GTCCGCTCCGGCCTCCGCTGAACGCCTGTCCTTCCCGCTCCGCCGTGCCGAGCGGGAAGGTCAGGTCGGCCAGTCGCGGAGTTCGTGGAGCAGGGCCAGGAAGGCTCTTTCCGCTGCGGACAGGAGGCGGTCCCGGCGGTAGCCGATGACCACCGGGCGGACCGGGGGTTCCGGGCTGACGTGGATCACGGCCAGTTCGCCTTCGCGGACCTCGTGCGCGACGGCGTGTTCCGAGATTAGCGAGACGCCCAGGGCGGCCATCACTCCCTGCTTCAGGGTTTCGGTGCTGGACATGTCGATCGGTTCCAGCGCTTCCAGTCCCCAGTGGACGATCGTTTCCTCTTGCAGGCGGCGGGTTGCCGAGCCTCGCTCGCGCATGAGGAACCGCTCGCCGGACAGGTCGCGCGGAGTCGCCCTCGCACCGGCCAGGGGGTGGTCGGCCGGGGCGATGAGCACCAGGCGGTCGGAGAACATCGGCTCCACCACCACCTGGTCGGCGTCCGGGCGGTCGGCGAACACCGCGATGCCCACCTCGCCGTCCAGCAGGTCGCGCAGGACCTGCTCGCCGTTGCTGGTGCGCACCGCGAAGCGCAGGTCCGGGTGGCGGTGGTGGAAGCGGGCGATGAGCCGCGGCAGCAGGTAGGTGCCGACCGTGCTCGTGCCGCCCACCACCAGCTCCCCGGCCTGCAGGTTCTTGACCTGCTCGATCGCCGCCACGGCCTCCCCGGCCAGCAGGAAGATCCGGCGCGCGTAGTCGGCGAGCACCTGCCCCTCGGTGGTCGGCCGGATGCGCGCGCCGGACCGGTCGATCAGCGTCGCCTTCAGCGACTGCTCCAGCTGCCGGACCTGGTTGGACACCGAGGGCTGGCTCATGAACAGCTGCTGCGCCGCTGCGGAGAACCCGCCGCAGTCCACCACGTGCAGGAAGATCCACAACCGGTGCAGGTTGAGCTGCATCCTGCCACCTTCGGCGTGCGGTGCTCGGCGGTCAATAGCTGATGCACGCCGACCGCCACTCGGTGTAGAAGTCCCACACCTGCGGCGAGCACTCCGGCGGGCCGTGCTGCGACTGCTTGGAACCCACGTGCGGCAGGTGCGCGTAAGCGCCGACGCCGGGCCGGTTGACGTGCAGCATGCCCGCCTCGAAGCGGTCCAGCGCGGCGAAGATCCGCGACTGGTCGCGGGTGCAGATCGTGCCGGACATGCCGTAGCGGACCGAGTTGGCGATGCGCATCGCGTCGTCGAAGCCGTCGGCGGCGATCACCGACAGCACCGGGCCGAAGACCTCCTCCTGCGCGATCTCGGCGTCCCACGGCACATCGCGCAGCACCGTCGGTTCCACGTAGTAGCCGTCGGGGAGATCCGGCGCGGCGTTGCCGCCGCAGACGACCTTCGCACCGTCATCTTGGGCCCTGGCCACGGCCGCCAGGCACGCCTGCAGCCGGTCTTCGTTGACCACCGGGCAGATGTCGCTGGCCGGATCGGTGCCGGGACCGACGCGCATCGCCGAGACCCGCGCGGCCAGCCGGTCGACGAGCTCGTCGAGGATCCGGGAGTCGGCGACGACCCGGCTGGTGGCGCTGCAGCGCTGTCCGGCCTGGCCGAAGGCGCCCTTCACGATCGCGTCCACGGCCACCTCCAGATCCGCGTCGTCGAGCACCACGACCGCGTTCTTGCCGCCCAGCTCCAGCTGCGTCTTGAGCAGCCGGTGCGCGCCCGCGCGCTGGATGGCGGTGCCGACCGGGACCGAGCCGGTGAACGAGATCCCGGCCACCGCGTCGTGCGCGACGAGGGCTTCGCCCACCGGCCGATCGCCTTGGACGAGGTTGAGCACGCCCGGCGGGAGTCCGGCGTCGGCGAAGACCTGGGTCAGCAGTTCGGCGGTCAGCGGCGTCAGCGGCGACGGCTTGAACACCGCGGGGCAGCCGGCCAGCAGCGCCGGGGCGACCTTCCACATCGGAATGGCCAGGGGGAAGTTCCAGGGCGTGATCAGGCCGACCACGCCGATCGGGCGGCGGAAGGTGAACGCCCAGGTGCGCGGTTCCTCGGCGGGGGTGGTGACGCCGTTGAGCCGCCGGGCCTCGCCGGTGGTGAAGTCCAGGACGGCCAGCGACCGCTGCACCTCGCCGCGGGCTTCGGAGAGCAGCTTGCCCTGCTCGCGGGTGATCGCCCGGGCGAACTCCTCGCCGCGCTGGTCGAGCAGGCGCCACGCCTCGCGGAGGTATTCGGCGCGGCGGATCGGTCCGAGGTCGTGCCAGCCCTGCTGGGCGGCGCAGGCGGCCTCGACCGCGGATTCCACGTCGACGCCACCGGATTCGGCGAACTCGCCGATGACGTCCGCGGTGTCGGCCGGGTTGACGTTCGGCCGGGTGCGCCCGGTTTCCGGGGCGACCCACCGGCCACCGATGAAATTCACGAATTCGGGCATGGGAACTCCACTTCCGGATGATCGCGGTCCGAGAGGCCAGTGGCACGCATGAAGTCGGGCACCGGGAGTCCAGGCGGGCGCTGAGGTTCCGCTACCCGCACCGACCCTCGAAATGAGTTCAAGGACAGGCGAGGACTTCTTCGGCGAGGCCGAAGGAGAGGGTCATGCCGGCCCCGCCGAGGCCGTTGACCACGGTGACGTCCGGTTCCGGGTGGGCGATGAGCTCGGTCCGGCCGTCGGGGAGGGACGGGTAGACGCCGTGCCAGCGCTCGGTGATCTCCGGGCGCGGGACGGCCGCGAAACCGTTGAAGTAGTCCAGGATCGCGCTGTTGACGTCTTCGCGTTCGAACGGGTCGTGGGTGTCGGCGTAGTGGTGCGAGTCGCCGATGGTGACCCGCCCGTCGGCGGTTTGCGACACCAGCACGTGGATGCCGTGCTCCAGGTGGAACGGCAGCTGCTCCGCGAACCGCTGCCGGAGCGGGGCCAGGGATTCGCAGTGCGAGAACGCCCGGTAGTGCAGCAGGGTCAGGCCCGCGCACAAGGTCGGCCCCAACGCCCAACCGCCGGGCTGCGGGGCGGTGCGCATCATCTGCAGCTTGCAGCGCCGGATCCCGGTGCGCTCGAACGCTTCCGGGTACAGCGCCTGGAACTCGTTGCCGCTGCAGACGAAAACCCGTTGCACCCGCCAGTTCCCGGCGGTGGTCTCGACGGTCGGCATCGAGATCCCGCGCACCGCGGCGCCGAACCGGACGTCGACGCCGAAGTCCCGCGCCAGCACCTCCGCCACGCCCGGGATCGCCTGCCGCGGGTCCACGTTGATCTCGGTCGGGCTCCACAACGCCGACAGCAGCCCGTCCTGGACCACGACGTCGCTGCGCTCGGCCACCTCGGCCGGGGTGAGCAGCCGGCAGCCTGCGTCCCGCGCGCCCGGGGTGGTGGCCAGGAACTCCGCCAGCACGTCCTGCTCGTCCTGGTGGTGGGCCAGGTGCAGGGACCCGACGTCGGCGTGCCACAGGTCGGCGCGCTTGATGACGTCCAGCCAGATCTCCCTCGCGCGGAGCGCCCTCTCGTAGGTCTCGGTGGGCTGGCCGATCGGCCACAGCAGCCCGAAGTTGCGGATCGACGCGCCGACCGCGCGCTCGTCCCGGTCGAACAACACCACGCGCGCGCCCCGCTTCGCGGCGGCCAGGGCGTGCGCCAGGCCGACGATCCCGCCGCCGACGACTGCGACATCTGCTTCGTTCACGACTAGCTCCTCCCACGCGGAATGCCTTGTCCTGAAGCCCTATTCGGCGGGTCGTTGGTTCCAGCGGGGGACGAGGACCAGACCGGCGAGCAGCGCGGCCCCGGCGAAACCGAGGAACAGGCTGGTCCCGCCCAGGTATCCGGGCAGCAGGCCGCCGAGGATCGCCCCGACCGATCCGCACCCGTTGACGAACCCGGCGGCGGCACCGGCCCGCGCCGAGGTCCCGAAGTCCACCGCGGCGACGCACGAGATCATCGCGTCCGCGGCGTAGGCGGTGAAGCCGATGACGGCCAGCACGGTCACCATCAGCCCGACGCTGCCCGACGCCGTCAGCGGGATGAACAGCGCCAACGCCACGACCAGCGCGGCCAGGCTCAGCACGCACGGCGGCATGCGGCGCGCGGCGAACAGCTTGTCGGAGATGAAGCCGATCGCGATCGGCGCGAGCAGACCGGCGACGCCGAAGGCGACCGGGATGACGACCGCCTCGAACTTGCCGACGTCGGGGATCCGCTCGGTCACGATCACCGGGCCCCACAGCAGGATCGCGTACCGCGCGGGCTTGAGCAGGAAGTACGCGAGCCCGAGCGTGCGCACGTTCCGGTCCCGCACACCGGTGAGCAGCGCTTCGCGCAAGCTCGGCCGCTCCTCGGCGGGCACCGCTGCCTCGTCGTGGGAATCGAGCCCGACCTGCGCCGGGTGGTTGCGCTGGAAGACCGCGAACGCGATCAGGACGATCACCAGGACGCCGGCCCCGGCGAGGAACGCCACCCGCCAGTCCGACCAGAGCGTGTAGGCCACCCAGCCCACGAACGGGCTCGCGACCAGCCCGCCGAAGGCGTAGTTCGTGCTCCACAAGCCGAGCACCCGGCCGCGCTGGTGGCTCGGGAAGAAGCTGGACACGTTCTTGCACAGCGACGCCCACCCGGTCGACTGCGCGAGGCCCTGGACGATCATCAGCGGCAGGAACAGCGCCACCGCGGGCACCAGTCCCATGAACATCGCGGCCACCGCGGACATGGCCATCCCGCCGAGGACCACGACCCGCGGCCCCCACCGGTCGGCCAGCGATCCCCAGACGAACTGCCCGACCGCGTAAGCCGCCAGGTAGGCCGCGTCGAGGTCGCCGAGGACCTGCTTGGTGAGCACGGTGTTGACCGACGGGTCGTCCAGGATGCCGACCTTGGCCGCGGAGAACGCCTGCCGGGTGAAGTAGAAGGCGGCGTAGGCGATCCAGGTGATCGCGAAGATCCGGAGCTGCCAGCGGCGGGTCCGGACCGCGACGGGGGTTGCGGTCGTCGTCGTCGTCATCTGTCCTGCCTCCCCAGGTTCAGCGCGACCCAGTAGGCGTCGAAGTTGCGCAGCCGGTGCCCGTCGGGGACCTGCACCGGCCGGTTGATCAGGAACGGCACCTCCTGCTCGGTCAGCCCGCCGTGGGAGCGCAGGTGCCCGTCGAGCTGCGTCAGGTCGTGGCGGTCCGGGCTGGTGCCCAGCGCGGTGTTGCGGTCGCCGATGACCACCAGCTCGCCGATCCGGTCGGCGGGCAGCTCGAAGGCCTCGCAGGCCTCCTCGCGGCGCAGGACCTGCTGCACGCCGGGGACTCCGGCGATCCGCCCGGCGATGGCCGGGACGTCGGCTTCGGCGGGCAGGTGCACGGTCGCGAACGACCCCAGCGCGCCGTGGTGGACGGTGTACGGATCGGTGATGGGCAGCACGACCCGCCCGCCCGGACCGGCCAGTTCGTCGAGGTAGACGACGTTCGGGGCGCCCCCGGCGGTCTTGGCGTTCATGCCGTGGTCGGCGGTGATCACCAGCACCGCGCCCAGCTCGTCGAGCCGCTTGAAGTAGCGGTCGAGCATCGCGTAGAAGTCGTTGGCGACCGGGGAACCCGGCGCGTGCTTGTGCTGGATGAAGTCGGTCAGCGACAGGTACATCAGGTCGGGCCGGTCGCGTTCCAGCAGCGCGACCCCGGCGGCCATCACGAACTCGCTCAGGTCCGCGCTGTACACCGAGGGCAGCGGGCGTCCGACCAGGTCGAGCACGTCGGTGATCCCGTTGTCGGCGGTGGTGGCGCGGTCGGCGTGCTCGGCGGAGAAGCACACGCCCTTCTCCAGGCCTTCGCCCAGCAGCCGCCGCAGCTTGTCCTTGGCCGTCACCACCGCGACCTTGGCGCCGATCCGCTCGAACTCGGCGAAGATCGTCGGTGCGCGCAGATAGCGCGGATCGTTCATCATCACTTCGGAATCGGATTCCGCGTCGTAGAAGTAGTTCCCGCAGATCCCGTGCACCGCGGGCGGAACCCCGGTGGCGATGGAGATGTTGTTCGGGTTGGTGAACGAGGGCATCGTGCACTCGCCGACCAGGCTGGTGCCGTGCTCGGGGAGTTCGGCCAGATAAGGCATCAGACCTGCGGCGATGGCCTGCTCGTGGTAGTCGGCCTCGCTGCCGTCGATGCACACGACCACCACCGGTGCGGCGGGGGCGCGGTAACTGCGGCCGTTGACTTCCAGCACGTCCGAAGCAGCGTTCATCGATGTCTCCAATGGGTGGGAAGTGGTTGCGGCGGAACGACTTTCGCTTCGTGCGGAGGGGAATTCCGGTGGTGATTACTTCTTAACAGCGCGGCGAACCGCCGGGAACCTGCGTTGTCGCTATGGGGTCCATAACCGATCGTGCAAGCCGGTCGCGCACCCACACGAATGGCCCATTGACCTGGGATGCGGCAGATCAATAGCGTCAGCAATCGTTTTCCGGAGGGGGGATCCGACGTGACTCGCCCGCGAGAGGGGATCAGCCGGCGGTCGTTCCTGGGCGGTGTCGGCGCCGCTGCGCTGGCCGCTCCGGCACTGGTCGGGTGCGGCCCGTCGCGCGATCCGAACGAGATCACCTTCTGGAACTTCTACGGGCCCGGCGGGCAGCAGAAGTCGCAGAGCGACTGGTTCGTGCAGCTGGCCGAGGAGTGGAACGCCACGCACGACATCAAGGTCCGGCTGCGCTACATACCGACCAAGGACTACACCTCCGGCCCGACCCTGCAGACCTCGTTCAGCGCGGGCGCCGGACCGGACGTCTTCCTGCTCAGCCCCGGCGACTTCCTGCGCTACCACAACGGCGGCGCGCTGCTCGACCTCACGCCGCACCTGGCACCGGAGGTGCGCGCGGACTTCCTGCCCGAGGTGCTGCAGACCCGGCTGGTCGGCGACCGGATCTACGGCCTGCCGATGGAGATCGAACCGCTCGCGCTCTACTACGGCGAAGCGGCGATGGAGCAGGCCGGGCTCGCCGAGGGCGACCTGCCGCGCACCTGGGACCAGCTGATCTCCGTCGCGGAGAAGCTGACCACCCCGGACCGGTTCGGGCTGCTGCTGGAGACCAACCCGGGCTACTACCAGAACTTCACCTTCTACCAGGCGATGTGGATGGCCGGGGGAGAGGTGTTCACCCCGGACCAGCGGCGCGCGGCGTTCAACGGCCCGGGCGTGCACGCGGCGCTGCAGTTCTGGCAGGACACCGTCAACGCCGGCGTCGCCCCGCGCCGGGTGAAGGGCTCGGGCGGTAACGACTCGATCTCCAACATCGCCGACGGCTACTGCGCGATGCAGCAGCTCGGCGTCTGGGGCATCGCCGAGATCGCCGAGCAGGCCCCGGACTTCCGCTACGGCGTCGTCCCCATGCCCAGTCCGACCGGCGGCGGCTACACCACCGCGCTGGGCAGCTGGGCGATGGTGGCCAACGCCAAGAGCGCGAATCCGCAGGCCGCGGCCGAGTTCGTGGTGTGGGCGCTGGGATCCACCGATCCGGCGTGCATCGAGCGGATGCGCCGCTGGAACACCATCGCCAAGACGAACCTGCCGCCGCGCTACTCGGTCCAGCGCGCCGCGCAGCAGCACGGGGCCTTCGACCACGGACCGATGCGGGTGTTCGCCGAGGAAGTGATGGCCGAGGCGCGCCCGGAACCGCGCTACCCGCCGGAGATCTACCGGGCGATCTCCGACGCGGTGCAGTCCTGCCAGCTCGACGGAGGTGACCCGGTGGCCTCGGCGGAGGCCGCGGCAGAGCAGATCGACACGTTCTTGTCCACCTACGACGGAGCGCCGATCAATTGAGCGACCGACGACGATCCGACGCCGCGGCGGCCTTCGCCTTCCTGGCCCCCGACGGCATCGGGCTGCTGCTGTTCATCGTCATCCCGACGGCCCTCGCGCTGGTGGTGGGGCTGTTCAGCGTCGACGGCTTCGGCAACGTCGAGTGGGCGGGGCTGGACAACTTCCGGCTGATGGCCGGGGACGGGCTGCTGTGGCGCAGCTTCGGCATCACCGCGCTGTACGCGGTGCTGTTCGTGCCGCTGGCGTTCTTCGCCGCGCTCGGGTTGGCGCTGCTGGTCAAGGACCACTTCCCCGGGGTGGGCGCGGTGCGCGCCGCGCTGTTCCTGCCGAACGCGGTGAGCCTGGTGGTGATCGGGCTGCTCTGGCAGTTCCTGCTCACCGACAAGACCGGCGCGCTGGCGAAGCTGACCGGCCTGGGCGGGGTGTCCTGGCTGGGCGATCCGAGCCTGGCGCTGGTCACGCTGGTGCTGATCAGCGTGTGGTTCCTGATGGGCTACCAGATGCTGATCTTCCTCGGCGGACTGCAGGACATCCCGCGCGAGTACTACGACGCGGCCACTGTGGACGGTGGTGGTCCGTGGCAGCGGTTCCGGCACGTGACCTGGCCGATGCTGCGCCCGACCAGCTTCTTCGTGCTGGTCACCTCGACGATCAACGCGGTCACCGGGATGCAGGTGTTCGACCTGGTCTTCGTCACCACCTCCGGCGGGCCGGCCAACGCCACCACGACCGTCGTCTACTACGCCTACCAGCAGGCGTTCCAGTTCGGCCGGTTCGGCTACGCCGGGGCGATCTGCGCGCTGCTGGTGATCGCGCTCGGCGCGGTCACCTCGGCGATGTTCGCCCTGACCAGGGGAGGTCGGTTCGATGCGTAGGGTTCGCGGGCGCGCGATCGCGGCCTACCTGGTGGCGTTCCTGGCGATCGCTCCGCTGCTGTGGTTCCTGCTCAGCGCCTTCCGGCCGGAGGAGGAGCTCTACGACCTGGGGTGGCCGAGCACGCTGACGCTGGACAACGTGATCTACGTGCTGACCGAGGTGCCGTTCCTGCGCTACCTCGCCAACAGCGCGTTCGTGGCCATCACCGTCACGGTGATCGCCCTGTTCCTGCACTCGATGGCGGCCTACGCGCTGGCCCGGATGTCGTTCCGGGGCAGGGGATTCGCCTTCGCCTCGGTGGTGGCCACGCTGCTGATCTCGCTGCCGGTGATCCTGGTTCCGCTGTTCATCGTGGTGCGCGGGCTGGGCATGGTCGACACCTACGCGGGCCTGATCGTGCCGGGCCTGTTCAACGCCTTCGGCATCTTCCTGCTGCGCCAGTTCTACCTGGGCGTGCCGCGCGAGCTGGAGGAGGCGGCGCACCTCGACGGCTGCGGCCACTGGCGGATCTACTGGCACGTCGTCCTGCCGCTGAGCCGCCCGATGCTGGCGGCCCTGGCGGTGCTGTTCTTCCTGGCCAACTGGAACTCGTTCCTCTGGCCCCTGGCGGTGGCCCAGGACGAATCCCTGCGCGTGGTCCAGGTCGGCATCGCGTCCCTGCAAGGCCAGTACGCGTCCAAGCAGCACTACGTGACAGCAGCGGCGGTCCTCGCAGCGCTCCCCACGGTCCTGGTCTTCCTCCTCGGCCAACGCTGGCTGGTCGCCTCCCTCAAGACCACCGGCCTGCGCTGACCAGTCCCCGACGCCGCAATTTCAATGGAATTTCGACCTCCAATTTCCATTGAAATTGCGGAAATCCTCCACAGGTGACCCGGGTTGTCCCCACCTCCCGACACGCCGGTGTCCCGACACGCCCGGGTGTGCAGTTTCAATTGAAACTGCAATCCGCCGTGGGTGGGATCTGCAGTTTCAATTGAAACTGTGGTACTGCACCAGCCAGGCGGAACCGCAAGGTCGGCACTGCGGCGTGGTGTCGGTGCGCCGGGGTAACTTCGCCGCGGGTGAGGAGGTGGCCGGGTGCGGGCGTCGCGGTTGGTCTCGTTGTTGTGCTTGCTCCAGGTGCGGGAATCGATGACCGCTCCGGAACTCGCCCGCGAGCTGGAGGTTTCCGAGCGCACCGTGGCCCGCGACGTGCTCGCGCTGGCCGAGGCGGGAGTCCCGGTCTACGCCGAGCGAGGCCGGGCCGGCGGGTACCGGCTGCTCGGCGGCTACCGCTCGAAGCTCACCGGACTGCACCAGGCCGAAGCCGAAGCGCTGTTCCTGTCCGGGGTGCCCGCAGCGGCCACCGGGATGGGACTGGAGGAGGCGGCCGCGGCCGC
>NZ_JBEOVY010000296.1:0-10091 GCF_040295745.1 Saccharopolyspora sp. NPDC002686 | reverse complement strand
GTGATCGGTTCGAGCAGCGGTCCATCAGTGCTCTGACCAGCAGTTTCGTTGTCCGAGAAAACGCGAAGGCCTCTGCGGGTGAGCCGCAGCGGCCTTCCGCCGACGCCGGCCCGTGGGGTGCTCGGGCCGGCGCGCTCGTCAGGGGGTGGTCACCGAGGAGATCGCACCCTTGTGCAGGTTCTTGATGACGTTGCGGGCGTCGCTGTACTGGTACGAGCCCGATTCGTACAGCACGTAGGCCGCGCCGCCGAACTCCGTGATGCCCTCCGCCATGCTCGGCGCCCGGTAGCACTTGGTGGACGGGCGGTCGATGTCGGTGGCGCCCTTGTCCACCACGTAGATGTTGCTGCGCTTGCTGCGGCCGTGCGACGTGGTGAACACGAACTTGTCGCCGGTGACCATGAGGCCCTGGGTCTTCTTCGGCACCTCGTAGGTCTTCTGCTCGGTCAGCGAACCGTCGTCGCCGACCTGGTACGACTGCATCGTGCCGCGCCCGGAGTCGTTGAACTTGCCCGCGTAGACGGTGCCGCCGTCCGCGGCCACGAAGGACGCCGCGGCGACCTTGCGGGACTCGCCGACCTGCTTGAGGTACGGGGTGCCGCCCTTCTTCATCGCGTCGCGCAGCTCGGAGAGCTTGTACTTGCGGATGGTGTGCTGGCTGCCGGAGTTGCGGCCCTGCACGAACGCCCAGCCCTTGCTGATCGCGATGCCGCCGACGTGCGATTCGGCGATGGCGACCGTGCCGACGTGCTTGCCGGTGTGCGGGTCGATGCCGATGATCAGCGCGTCCTGCCCGGGCTTCCCGTAGGAGGTCACCAGCAGCAGGTCCTTGCCCTCGCCGTCCCAGCCGGGCCAGGCGGCCAGGCCCTGCGGGGTCGTCTTGTCCAGCCCCGGCACGGCCGGGCCCTGGCCGAACACCTTGTCGTAGAACTTCGAGGCGGACGGCCCCGGGTAGAACGCCCCCTGCCCGCTGGCCGCGGACCGGCACGCGATGGCCTTGTCCTCGCCGGCCACCGCCGCGGTCGTGGTCGTCGCCGCGGTGCCCAGCAGCAACGCACCGCTCAGCGCGGCGATCGTGACCTTTCGGAGCAGGGGTTTCATCGGGCCTCGCAAGAGCTCGTCGGCATCGGTTGGTCCCCGGTGGGACGCACCGAACCGAATTCGGTTCCCGCTCCGGCCGAATTTTTCACCGATCGAGCAGGAGGATGGGCGATTTCGCGCGGAATCACCGATTTCCACGCGAAATCGCCCTCTGCTCACGAGCGCTCGTAGGCCCGCAGCTCCTCCTGCCGGTCGGCTTCCGCTCCGGTCGCGATCGGTGCGGTGAGCCACTGGCGCGGGATTCCGAAGGCCTCGACCAGGTCCACCGCGTGCGGGCGGATCTGGCGGCACAGCTCGTTGACCGCCTCGGTGATCGCCTTCGACCGGCGCGGCGTGATCCGCTCGTGCTCCAGGAACCAGGCGCGGTCCTCCTCGATGGTGGAGAGCACGAAGAGGTCGCACACCTTGTTCAGCAGTGCAGCGGTCTCCTCGTCGCGGCAGCGCTCGATCGCGCCGACGAACGCCTCCAGCAGCTGCCGCTCGACGTGCACGCGGCCCGCGCGCAGCACGTGGTCCTGCGCGCGGTTGAACACCTCGAAACCGTTGTCGCGATTGGCCTTCCGCAGTCGGCGGCCGAGACCGTCGAGGACATGGCGCTCGCGCTCGTCGAACATCTCGAGCTGCCAGCCGCGGTCGAGGATGTCGTCCTTGCCCGAGCCGTCCATGATCCGCTGCACCAGGGACCGGGTGGCGCTGCGCTCGAACATCGCGCTGACGAACTGGTCGGCCAGGAACTTGGCCAGGCCGAGCGTGCCGAGGTCGGAGAACTGGTCCTTGTAGTCGGTCAGCAGCCCCTTGGCGACCAGCTGCAGCAGCACCGTGTTGTCGCCTTCGAAGGTGGTGAAGACGTCGGTGTCGGCCTTGAGCTGCGCCAGCTGGTTCTCCGCCAGGTAGCCCGCGCCTCCGCACGCCTCGCGGCAGGTCTGGATGGTGCGGGTGGCGTGCCAGGTGGTGATCGCCTTGAGCCCGGCCGCGCGGGCTTCCAGCTCGCGCTGCGCCCGCTCGTCGGTCGGCCCGTCGTGCAGGCTCGCCACCAGCTCTTCCTGCGCGAAGTGCAGGGCGAAGGTCTTGGCCAGCGCGGGCAGCAGTTTCCGCTGGTGCGCCAGGTAGTCCAGCACCACGACCTCGTCGGCGGAGCCGGGCCGGCCGAACTGGCGGCGCACGTCGCCGTAGCGCAGCGCGATCTCCAGCGCGAGCTTGGCGGCGCTGCCCGCGGTGCCCGCCACCGACACCCGGCCGCGGATCAGCGTGCCGAGCATGGTGAAGAACCGCTTGCCCTTGCTGGCGATCGGGCTGCTGTAGGTGCCGTCCTCGGCGACGTCGCCGTAGCGGTTGAGCAGCGCCTCGCGCGGCACCCGGACCTGGTCGAAGACGATCCGGCCGTTGTCCACGCCGTTGAGCCCGGCCTTGCGGCCGCAGTCGGTGATCTCCACGCCCGGCAGCGGATTCCCGGCCCGGTCGCGGATCGGCACCAGCAGCGCGTGCACGCCGTGGCCCTCGCCGCCGGTGATCAGCTGGGCGAAGACGACCGCCATCCGACCGTCGCGGGCGGCGTTGCCGATGTACTCCTTGCGCGCCGCTTCGTGCGGCGTGTGCACCACGAACTCCTGCGACTCCGGGTCGTAGGTGGCGGTGGTGCGCAGGTTCTGGACGTCCGAGCCGTGGCCGGTCTCGGTCATCGCGAAGCAGCCCGGCAGCTCCGCGCTCATGATGTCGCGCAGGTAGCGCTCGTGGTGGCGTTCAGTGCCCAGCGCGACGACCGCGCCGCCGAACAGTCCCCATTGGACACCGGACTTGACCATCAGCGACAGGTTGCCGGGCAGCATCTCCAGCGACACCACCGAACCACCGGTGTCGCCGCTGCCGCCGTAGGCGGACGGGAAGCCGAGACCGGGGACGCCGGTCTTGGCCAGCTGCTGCAGCTGCTCGAGGGTCCGCGCGCGGTGGCTCTCGGTGTCGAGGTCGTCAGCGGGCGCGAGGTCGACGCCGTCCAGCGCCTCCCGGACCTGGTTGCGAACGTGCGCCCAGCGTCCGTCCAGCAACGCCGTCAGCTCGCCTGCGTCGAATGCCATCGCGGCCTCCACTCGTCGGTACCGACTGCTCCAAGCGTAGTTACCGACGAGTAACCTCGCCACGTGACCTGGCTCTCCGGAGCGTTTGACCTTCACCCCGGGGCAAGCCGCAGGGTCGGGGCACCGGGCGAGGAGCCCGGCACGAGGAGGTGAGTCGTGGACGGACTGAGCATCGGTGAATTCGCACGTGCCTCGGGCCTGACGCCCAAGGCACTGCGACTCTACGACGAACTCGGACTCCTGCCACCCGAGCACGTCGACCAGCGCACCGGCTACCGGACCTACGTCCTGGAGCAGCTGGGCAAGGCGCAGCTGGTCGCCCGGCTGCGCTCGCTCGGCATGCCGCTGGCCCGGATCCGGGTCGTCGTCGACCTGCCACCGCTGGCCGCCGCCGCGGAGGTCATGTCGTACTGGCGGCAGGTCGAAGCCGAGACCGCGGCCCGCCGCGAGCAGGCCACCGCACTCGTGACCGACCTGTCCAGGAAGGACTTCGCCGTGACCAGCACTTCGGAATGGGAACTGCGCTGCGCCGCCCGCACGGACTGCGGGCTGGTGCGGCGGAGCAACGAGGACTCGGTGCTCGCGGGCTCGCGGTTGTTCGCCGTGGCCGACGGATTCGGGATGGAGGGCGAGCAGCGGGCCGCCAGCGGCGCGGCGCTCGAAGCCCTCCGCTCGCTGGATTCCGCGGCACCGAGCGGTGATCTGCTGCGCGACCTCGGTGACGCGACCGGCTCCGCGCGTCGGGCGGTGCACGAGTTCTCCGGCACCGAAAGGGAGAACGTCGGCACCACGCTGACGGCGATGCTGTGGTCCGGATCCGGATTCGCCCTGGCGCACGTGGGAGATTCGCGCGCGTACTTGTTGCGCGGCGGCGAGCTCACCCAGATCACCCACGACCACACCTTCGTCCAGTCCCTTGTGGACGAAGGACGGCTGACCCCGGAAGAAGCTGCGGCGCACCCGAAACGCGCTGAACTGCTGCGCGCGCTGGAACGCAGCGGCAGCGCGGAACCGGATCTGCACCTGCGCGAAGCGCACACCGGGGATCGCTACCTGCTGTCCACGGACGGTCTGCACGCCGTGCTGAGCGACCGAGTCCTGCGGGACGTCCTCGATTCCGCCGCCAGCCCGGAGGAAGCGGTCGACCACTTCGTGCAGCAGGTCCACGACGCCGGAGCACCGGACAACGTCTCCTGCGTCGTGATCGACGCCGTCTCCCGCAACTGAAAACCGCTCTGAAAAGCGAAAAGCCGCCCCGCGCGAGTTGCGGGGCGGCTTTTCCCAGGTTCGTCAGGCGACGACGTTGACCAGGCGGCCTGGAACGACGATCACCTTGCGCGGGTCCTTGCCGTTCAGGGCTGCGGCGATCTTCTCGTCCGCCAGCGCCGCGGCCTTTACCGCGTCCTGGTCCGCCGAAGCCGGCACCACGACCCGGGAGCGGACCTTGCCGTTGACCTGGATCGGGTACTCCGCGGTGTCCTCGACCAGGTACTCCTCGTCGGCCACCGGGAACGGGCCGTGCGCCAGGCTCTCCGCGTTGCCCAGCCGGGCCCACAGCTCCTCGGCCAGGTGCGGCGTCAGCGGCGCGACCATCAGCACCAGCGGCTCCACCACCGCGCGCGGGGTGCCCGCCGCGGACGCGTAGGCCTTGGTGATCCGGTTGTTGAACTCGATCAGCTTCGCCACCGCGGTGTTGAACCGCATCTCCGCGTAGTCCTCGCGGACCCCGGCGATGGTCTTGTGCAGCGCGCGCAGCATCTCGGCGTCCGGCTGCTCGTCGGTCACCCGCAGCTCACCGGTGTTCTCGTCGACGACGTTGCGCCACAGCCGCTGCAGGAACCGGTGCGAGCCGACGACGTCCTTGGTCGCCCACGGCCGCGAGGAGTCCAGCGGACCCATCGCCATCTCGTACAGCCGCAGCGTGTCCGCGCCGTAGGCGTCGGCCATCTCGTCCGGGGAGACGGAGTTCTTCAGGCTCTTGCCCATCTTCCCGTACTCGCGGCGGACTTCCTCGCCCTGGAAGAAGAACTTGCCGTCGCGCTCCTCCACCTCCTCGGCCGGGACGTAGACGCCGCGCGAGTCGGTGTAGGCGTAGGCCTGGATGTAGCCCTGGTTGTACAGCCGCCGGTACGGCTCCTCCGCCGACAGGTGGCCCAGGTCGAACAGGACCTTCTGCCAGAACCGCGAGTACAGCAGGTGCAGCACCGCGTGCTCCACGCCGCCGACGTACAGGTCCACGCCGCCCGGGTCGCTCGCACCGTGCTGCGCGGGGCGCTTGCCCATCCAGTACTGCTCGTTGGCCGGGTCGACGAACCGCTCGCCGTTGTCCGGGTCGATGTAGCGCAGCTGGTACCAGCAGGAACCGGCCCACTGCGGCATCACGTTGGTGTCGCGCTCGTAGTGCTTCAGCCCGTCGCCCAGGTCCAGCTCGACGTTGGCCCACTCGGTGGCCTTGGCCAGCGGCGGCTCCGGCCGGCTGTCGGCGTCCTCCGGCTCGAAGGTGCGCGGCGAGTAGTCCTCGACCTCGGGCAGCACCACCGGCAGCTGGTCCTCGGGCAGGCCCTGAGGCAGGCCGTCCTCGCCGTAGACGATCGGGAACGGCTCGCCCCAGTAGCGCTGCCGGGCGAACAGCCAGTCCCGCAGCTTGTACTGCACGGTGCCGCGGCCGTGGCCGTGCTCCTCCAGCCAGCTGATGATCGCCTTCTTGGCGTCCTCCAGCTCCAGGCCGTTCAGGTCCAGCCCGATCTGCGGGTTCGCGGAGTTGATCCGCGGCCCGGAACCGGTGAAGGCACCGCCCTCGAAGTCCGCGGGCGGCTGCACGGTGCGCACGATCGGCAGCCCGAAGACCTCGGCGAACTCGTGGTCGCGGGTGTCCTCGCCGGGCACCGCCATGATCGCGCCGGTGCCGTAGCCCATCAGCACGTAGTCGGCGATGAACACCGGGATCCGCTCGCCGTTGACCGGGTTGGTCGCCCAGGCACCGGTGAAGACGCCGGTCTTCTCCTTGTTCTCCTGGCGGTCCAGGTCGGACTTCATCGACGCCGCGCGCCGGTACTGCGCGACGGCCTCCGCCGGGGTGGCCGCACCGCCGGTCCAGCGGTCGTCCGCGCCCTCCGGCCATGACGTCGCGGTCAGCTCGTCGACCAGCGGGTGCTCCGGGGCCAGCACCATGTAGGTCACGCCGAACAGCGTGTCCGGGCGGGTGGTGAAGACCTCGACGTGGTGCGCGGAGCCGTCCAGCGGGAACACCACGTTCGCGCCCTGCGAGCGGCCGATCCAGTTCCGCTGCATGGTCTTGACCTTCTCCGGCCAGTCCAGCCGGTCCAGGTCGTCGACCAGGCGGTCGGCGTAGGCGGTGATCCGCATCATCCACTGCTTCAGGTTCTTGCGGAACACCGGGAAGTTGCCGCGCTCGGTCAGGCCGTCGGCGGTGACCTCCTCGTTGGCCACCACGGTGCCCAGGCCCGGCGCCCAGTTGACCGGCGCCTCGGAGACGTAGGCCAGGCGGTGCGAGTCGATGATCTCGCGCTGCTCGACGCGGGACAGCTCGCTCCACGCGCGGCCGTCCGGGGTGGCGCGCTCACCGCTGGCGAACTGGTCCTCCAGCTCGCTGATCGGCCGCGCCCGGCGCGCGTCGGCGTCGTACCAGGCGTTGAAGATCTGCAGGAAGATCCACTGCGTCCAGCGGTAGAAGTCGATGTCGGTGGTGGCGATCCGGCGGCGCTCGTCGTGGCCCAGGCCCAGGCGGCGGATCTGCCCCAGGTACCGCTCGATGTTCTGCTCGGTGGTGGTCCGCGGGTGGGTCCCGGTCTGCACCGCGTACTGCTCGGCGGGCAGGCCGAACGCGTCGAAGCCCATCGTGTGCAGGACGTTGCGGCCCTGCATCCGGTGGTAGCGGGCGTAGACGTCGGTGCCGATGAAGCCCAGCGGGTGGCCGACGTGCAGGCCCGCGCCCGAGGGGTACGGGAACATGTCCTGGACGAACAGCTTGTCCTCGGGCACGTCACCCTTGAGCGACCCGGCCGGGTTGGGCGCGTGGAAGGTGCCGCGCTCCTCCCACCGGTTCTGCCACCGCTGCTCGATCTCGACCGCCGTCTCCGCGGTGTAGCGGTGCTGCGGAACCTCTTCGGTCGAGGTCTCTGCCTGGCCACTCATCGGTTTGTGTCCTTCCCTGCCTTGCCCTCGAACGCGCGAGTCGTGCGCTCCTAGTGTGCCGCCTGCGAAAAACGGAAAACCCCCCAGGCCCTACCGGGCATGAGGGGTCGCCGCGTTGACGTCGCCTAGCGGACGGTCAACGCGGCCTCGCAAGGAGCAGCCTCGCGCACATGCACCAAGGGTAACCGGCCCCGTCAAACCCGTTTCCGAGGTGGAGCTCAGCGGACCGCCGCAGACGTCCAGGGATGCCCATAGATGTTCACAGTTTCGCGCACTGGAGTGCGCTATTGACTTCACTGTGTTCCGATGATCTACTGGTGAACACAGATTGCCGCAATCTTCGACCCCGAGAGGGCTACAGGCGGCAGAACGAAAAAGGCCCCGGGCGGCATGCGCGCTAACGCAGAGGCGGACCCGGGGCGTACGAGGACAAGACTAGCACGACCTGACCGCACGACTGGGGGAAACGATGTCGGATAGTTCCGCCGACTGGGTGGTCAAGACGTTGTCGTCTGCGCGAATGGCACCGTACCTCGCGGAGACCCATGGCGACCTGGATGCCGCGTTTCGCCTGTACCAGTGGAACCTATCGGTCTGCGCTGCCTTCTACGGCCCGCTCCACTGGCTCGAAGTCGCACTCCGCAACGCCATGCACGAAGCGCTGCGAGACCACTTCGGCACCGACTTCTGGTGGCAGAAGGTGCAGCTAGACGAGCAATGGCCGGGAAAGATCGCGAACCTGGAAGCCAAGCTGAAGAACCGCTTCGGCGCTGTCGGACGCACCATGACCGCCGACGACGTCGTCGCCGAGCTGAACCTCGGCTTCTGGGTCTCGCTGGTCAGCCGTGGTAGGAGCTACGACCGCAAGCTCTGGGTTCCGGCGTTGCACCGCGCGTTCCCGAACTTCTCCGCTGGCCGGAGCCGAAAGCTACACGGCGAGCTCGACCCGGTGCGGAAGTTCCGGAACCGGATCATGCACTACGAACCGATCTTCAACCGACAGCTGGCGGACGATCACAGCCGTATCTACCAGCTGCTCGGTCACATGTCGACCACGCTCAAGTCCGAGACCAGACAATTCGACCGGGTGCCGCGGGTGCTCGCTCAGCGGCCCGACCTCGGCGGTGCACGATGACCGATTGGCTCTCCGCCAGCCAGATCGCCCAGGCCGCAGGTGTCGGACGCGCCGCCGTGAGCAATTGGCGAGAGCGCAACGCCGACTTCCCGGAACCCCGGGGTGGGCACTTCTCCGCTCTGGAGGTCGCGGCCTGGCTCGACAAACGCCGGATCCCGCGCAACGCGCTAGGAGAGAACGAGTCGGAGGAGGCCACCTATGGAGACCGCTTTCGCCGGGCGGTTGGACTCGCCGACCGCAAAGCAGCAGCTACACCGCGCGTTGAGAAGGCCCGCGTCAAACGAACGTTGTGGCTGATCGCCGACGGGCTACGCGACCTACGCGGAACCGCTACGGCCGCCAGCTACCAGGAACTGGTCCTCGCATTGCTGTACGCGCGGAGGACCGAGATGTGGCAGGAGATCTACAGGCACAGCCAACACTCTGATCATCGAGAACTGGTAGCCCTGCTCAGTCGGCTATCCGACAGTGACCCCCTGTTCGAGGGACTTCGTTTCAATAGCGAAATCCCCCCTCGCCGCCTGATCGACATCATCGATGCCCTGCACCAGGACAACGAAGCGACTCGGACAACTCACGACCAGGCATCCGCGCACTTGCTCGAGCACCTGCTCGAAGACTTCTCGTCATACCGGAAGTCCAGCGAATTCCACACGCCACGATCGATCGTCGAGCTTGCCATCAAGATCACAGGCCCGAGTGGGAGTGACGGTGTGTACGACCCGTGCTGCGGCGACGGAGCACTGCTCGTCGGCGCAGTCGAGCACATCAGAGAACAGCAGCCGAAGCTCTCCGCGAACATCACTGGACGCGCTCTTTCACCGACCTCCTGGCGGATCACGAGCATGAACCTAACCCTGCATGGAGTCGAACCCGACCTGGGACACGGTGCTTGCGATGTCCTCCAACACGACCCGGACCGCGGCTCGAAGTTCGACGTCATCCTGACTAACCCACCGTTCAACATGCGGGTATCGGCAGAGGAGATCGATCCGCGCTGGCGGTACGGTCCGCCGCCGCGCAGCAGCGCCAACTTTGCATGGATGCAGCACGTTCTCGACAAATTGGCACCGGGTGGCCGAGCAGTCATGGTGATGCCTCCGGCTGCAACGACCGCCGGTGGCCGAGAAGCCAGGATCCGGCGCCGACTGATCGAGGACCGGACGGTGGAAGCCGTGATCGAGTTGCCTCCGCGACTGTTCGTCGCCACCGGGATTGCTGTCGATCTCTGGCTGTTGCGCGCGCCGTCCGAAACCGATGGTCGTGTGCTCTTCGTCAGCGCAGCGGACCGCGGACGCGCCACCAACCGGAACCAGCAGTACTTGGCGCCCGAGGCCATCACCGAGATTTTTGCAGCCCACCAACAGCACATCGGGGGAGGCGATGTACTTGAACCCGGGTTCGCACGCTCCGTCTCCATCTCCGAGATCGGCCAGCAGGACTACCTGCTGCAGCCGAGGACCTACTTGTCCAGCCCTCGAGTCCGCTCTCGCCCGGCGGAGGTCGCCGCCGTCGTCACCGAACAACGGCAACAGCTCACAGCGTTGGCGCACCGCGCAGCCGAGATGGAAGGTCTGGTCGCCCGCCAGCTCGACCGAGGCGGGCAGGCGGGCCCCGGGTCGGCGGAC
>NZ_JBEOVY010000295.1:0-10120 GCF_040295745.1 Saccharopolyspora sp. NPDC002686 | reverse complement strand
GGGGCTCAGCCCGAGTTCTTCGGCCACCGCCGCAGCTCGGATGCGGCAGCTGGCGCAGCGCCGCGGCACCTCCGTCGCGCAGCTCAACCGCGAGTACGACCGCATGGTCGAGGCGCGGCGGGCCCGGCAGAACATCGCCGAGATGAACGCACACGCGAGCTCGGTGCACTACCACGCCTGCGACGTCACGGATCCGGTCGCCGTCCAGCGGGTGGTGGACGACATCTTCGCGGCGGAGCCGGCGATCGACCTGCTGATCAACGCGGCCGGGCGGAGCAGTTCAACCCGGTTGGAGCGCAAGGACTTCGGCGAGTTCCGGCGGGTCCGCGACGTGAAGCTGCTCGCCCACCGCAACCTCAAGCGCGCCCTGGCCGGGCGGCAGGTCGGGACGTGGTGCAACTTCGGTTCGCTGCTCGGCTTCTTCGGCCAGGTCGGCGAGACCGATTACGCCTCCGCCAACGACTACCTCGCCGCGGCGGGCGAGTTCGCCGCCCGGACCACCGGTGCCGATGAGCTGACCATCGGCTGGACGTTGTGGAGCGGCACCGGCATGGGGGCCGGCGGGCTGATCAGCAAGTACTACGAACGCGCCGCGTCGTACTCGAACATGCCGGTGTCCGAGGGGATCCACCACTTCGTCCGGGAACTGCACGCACCGGAGCGGGATCCGCACACCGTGCACCTCGGCGAGGCCGAGCGCAACACCGTCGCCCGGTTCTACCCGGACTTCTGGCAGCCCCGCACCGCGCCGGACCGCCCCGGTGGCTTCTACCTCCGGAAGGCGGTGTCCGAACAGGACGGTTCGGCGGTCCACGAGTGCCCGATGGACCTGACCACCGACGGCTACCTGCGCGGACACCTGGTGCGCGGCCACCCCACCCTGCCGGGCCTGTTCGTCGCCGAGCTCGCCGGCGAGGCCGCGCTGCGGCTGCGCCCGGACCTCGAGGTCGTCGGCTTCGCGGACCTGCGGTTCGACCGGTTCATCCAGGTCCGCGAGGACGTGCGGTCGCAACCGAAGCGGATCCGCGCGACCGTGCTGGACAGCACCGACGACCTCGTGACCGTCGACGTGCGGATCACCTCGGACGTCGTGTCGCCGCGCGGTGTCCTGGCCGCACGCGACAAGCCGCACTTCAGCTGCCGGGTCCTGCTCGCGCCGCAGTTCGCGGAGGTGCGCTGGCAGCCGTGGGAACCGGACCCCGCCGAACGCGCCGTCCCCGACCCGTACCACCTGCCCGGGTCGCCGGTCGCGTTGAGCGGACCGTTCGCGTGCACCACCGGCACCCGCCTGCACCCGCTCGGCAAGCGCGCCCGGTTCGCCCCGGACCTGGCCGGTGCCGCCCCGGTCTGGTCGGCGTTCACCATGCCGAACCTGCTGCTCGACGGGATGGCCCGGATGGGCGTGCTGCACCTCGTCGACGACCGCTCGATGCCGGTGGCGGTGCCGACCGCGATCCGCCGCATCGACCTGTACCAGCGGGCGAACGACCGCGCCCTGGCCGAATCCGGCCCGGTCGAGCTCTACGCGTCACCACCGGAGATCACCTTCGGGACCCGGCAGGGCAACCGGTTCGTCGCCGCCGGGCCCGACGGCCGGGTGCTGGCGCAGATCAAGGACATCCAGGCGAAGGTGCTCGGGCACGTCGACATCACCACCGGGCAGTTCCACACCGCGGGAGGACCACATGGCTGACCGGAGCGCTCCGGGACCCGACGGCGGTCACCTGATCGGCGCGCTGAGCAAGTTCAAGAGCAACTCGCTCGGGCTGATCAGCGACCTGCAGCGCCGGTTCGGCGGAATCGCGCGGGTCAAGCTCGGCCCGTACCTGGTGCACCAGGTGACCGATCCGGAGCTCATCAAGCACGTGCTGCAGGACAACCCCGGCAACTACCGGCGGGGACGCTTCTACCGGGGCTTCAACCTCTTCATGGGCCACGGGATGCTGACCACCGACGGCGCCGAGTGGAAGGCCCGCAGGCAGGTCGCGCAGCCGTTCTTCCAGCGCGCCCGGCTGGAGTCCGCCGCCCCGATCATCACCGAGTGCGTGGACGACCTGCTGGACAGCTGGGCCGAACCGGCACGGGACGGCGAAGTGATCGACATCGTCGACGACGTGATGCGGTTGTCCATGGGGGTGCTCAGCCGCACCTTGTTCGGCGTCGACCTCCGGGACCGCGCCGACGAGCTGCTGCCCGTCGTGCGCTTCGCGATCAAGGCGATGATCATCACCGGCAAGGTGGAGCAGATGCTCCCGCGCTGGGTCCCGACGCGCTACCAGCGCGATCTCAAGAAGCACCAGGCGGTGCTCAACGGCGTGCTGGACGACGTCATCGCCCGGCAGCGCGCCCGCGGCACCGATGACGACAACCTGGTCGCCGCGCTGCTGTCGGCCGAGCACCCGGAGACCGGGCGTCCCTGGGACGATCGCGCGATCCGGGCCGAGCTGAAGACCCACTTCATGGCCGGGCACGAGACCACCGGCTGCGCCCTGGCGTGGACGCTCTACGCCGTGGCCCAGCACGCCGACGTGCGGCGGAAGCTGACGGCCGAGCTCGACGAGGTGCTGGCCGGGCGGACGCCGACCGTCGAGGACCTGCCGAAACTGACCTACCTGCGGCAGGTGGTGGACGAGTCGCTGCGCGTCTACCCGCCGATCTGGGTCTACCCGCGCGATGCGGTCGAGGACGACGAGATCGGTGGCTACCACGTCCCGGCGGGCACCACGGTGCTCATCTCGCCGCACGCCGCGCACCACAACGCGGACGTGTGGGAGTCGCCGGAGGCGTTCGACCCGGAGCGGTTCTGCCCGGCGAACCGGCACACCACGCGCTACCGCTACCTGCCGTTCGGCGGCGGCCAGCGGCACTGCATCGGCCACCACCTGGCGCTGCTGGAGCTGCAGCTCGCCGTCGCCATGATCACCCAGCGGTACCGGCTGGACCTGGCGTCGGGCCACCAGGTGGTGCCGACCGGTCTGGTGTCGCTGCGCCCGAAGAGCGGCGTCCAGATGCGCATCGAGCGGATCGACCAGGAATGATCACGGCCCGAGTGCAGCGGTTCGTGTGGGCCGGCGGGCCCGCACCGAACGGGCCTGCGCCCGACCTCTCCGGCCGCCGCGTGGCAGTGATCGGGGGCGCGACCGGGGCGGCGGAAGCAGTCACCGGGGTGCTGGTCGACCGCGGCGCGCTCCCGTGGCAGCTCGGCGACTCCGGGACACCGGACGCCGTCGTGGACCTCACCTTCGCCGAACCGTTCTCGCCGGACTCCCCCGACGCCGCGGAGGGCGCGCTGCTCCGCACCCTCGCAGTGCTGCGCGCCTGCTACTCGGACTGGAGCGAGGAGACCGACGCCCGCCGGCTGGCGTACCTGGCCGTCACCTACCTCGACGGCCGGTCCGGCTACGGGGACGGGCCCATCCACCAGCCGCTGGGCGGGATCTGGGCCGGTCTGGCCAAGACGCTGCACCGCGAGATCCCGAACATCAACGCCCGGGTCGTCGACGTCGGCCGCCCGGATGTCGCCGGGCTGCCGGACATCGCGGCAGCCGAGCTGTACGCGACCGGCCCGGCGGAGATCGGCCACCGCGACGGGATCCGGCATGCGCTGACACCGCGTGCGCAGGCCGTCGGGGAGCCGTCGGTGCCGCTCGGGGACGGCGACGTCGTGCTCGTCTGCGGTGGCTGGAGCGGCATCGGTTTCGAGCTGGCGAGGACCCTCGCCCGCCGCGGCTGCCGCGTCGTGGTCACCGGGCGGACCAGGCCGCCGACGGGCAGTGAGGAGTGGGCGCTCCTCGACGACGCGGAGTTCGACGACTACCGGCGAGACCTCATGCGCCGAGCCGCCGCCGACGGCACCGTCCGCGACACCCGGGAGCGGATCGACCGGCTGCGGCGGAGGCGCACGCTGCAGAAGAACCTGTCGGCAGCCGAAGGCGAAGGGCTGCCGCTCCGGTTCGCGCACTGCGACATCACCGACCCGGACGCGGTGGCGGACCTGATCGCCGGGATCCCGGACCTCACCGGGGTCGTCTACTTCGCCGGGGTGGACCGGCCCGCTCGGCTGCCCGCCAAGTCGGACCGGGACTTCCTCGCCGGGGTCGCGATCAAGGTCACCGGGTTCCTCCGGGTCTTCACCGCGGTGCGGGACCGGGAGCTGAAGTTCTTCTGCAACTCGGGGTCGCTCACCGGTCGCCTCGGCGGGATGGTCGGCGAGCTCGACTACGCCGCGGGCAACGAAGCCCTCGCACGCCTCGGACTTTGGGCGCGCCGGGTCAGCGGGCTCGACGTCCAGACCCTGTGCTGGCCGCTGTGGCAGTCGCTGAGCGCATCATCCAATGTGGACGCCGCGGTGAAGTACATGCCCGCGATGGATCCCGCCGACGGGCTGGGGCGCTGGTGCGACGAGCTCGCCGCACCGCACAGCGGGGAGGTCGCCTTCCTCGGACCGGTCGACACCGGGATCAGCGTGGCGCAGGCCGGGCAATTCCCTGCCGTGCGCTCGCTGCCGGGTTTCGCCGAGGTGCATCCGCGGGTCTTCCACCTCGGAGATCCGGTCGAATGGCGTTCGGGGAAACGCCTGGTGTCCGAGGTCCGATTCCGCGCCGAGGACACCCCGGTGACCGGTGACGTCCTGGTGGGCGGTGACCCGGCCCTGCCCATCACGCTCCTGCTGGACAACGCGCTCCGGTCGGCCGAATGGTTCGCCGGACCGGTGCGCGAACTCGTCGACGTCGAGGTGGACCTGCCGGGCCTGCGCCTGTCGGACGGCGAAATCCAGTTGCTCAGAACGACTTCAGCCGAATCCGACGGGTCGCTCCGAGTTGTGTTCCGCACCGGTGCGGGGGCGCAGATCGCCGCGATGACCGGGCGCTGCCGAGAACCGGACGACATCGCACCGCAGGTACCCGGCTCCGACGGTGAACCGCTCGGGGTCGCAGCGTCCACAGTGCACTGGCGGGGCTTGGTCGTGCCGCTGGCCCGGTGGCGGCAGCATCCCTGCGGCACCCGCACCGCGTCCCTCGCGCCGTGCGCGGATGCCGACCTGTGGGCGGCGGAGCCGCCGCCGACCTCGCTGCTCCCGACCACCGCGCTGGAGAACGTCCTGCGCATGGTGCTTTCCGGCTCGTCGACCGACCGGCTGCTAATCGGGCGGATCGCGATCGGCGGCGACCCGCAGCGGGCCGACCTCCTGGTCGCCGAGCCGGCCGGGAAGACCTGGTACGCGGTCGATCGCGGCACCCGGCAGGTCGCACTGGCCGTGCGAGGACCGGGCGTTCGCGCGGACGGGACGTGATAGCCGCGGACTGAACGCCGGAGCTGCCGCTTCCCCACCACCGCCCGCCGAACGAATCCCGATCTCTTGGAGCAGGAATGGCCGAGCTCACGATGGAGCAGATCTACGCCGAGGAGTGCATCAACGACCCCTACCCCCTGTACCGCAGGGTCAGGGAGACCGACCCCGTCTACTGGGACGAGCGGATGGGCGACGACGGCGGCTGGATGGTCACCGGCTACGACGCCGCGGTGACCGCGCTGCTGGACCCCCGGCTGTCGGCCGCGCGGCCGCAGTGGCTCGCCGAGCGGTTGCCGACCGACGCCGACGCCGGCCAGACCACCGCGATGAACGCCCTCTACCAGCAGATCGTCACCACCGATCCGCCGAACCACAACCGGATCCGGCGCGAGCTCAAGGCGCCGTTCATGCCGAAGCCGATCGACGACATGCAGGAGCAGATCACCGAGTCCGCGCACCGGCTGCTGGACTCCGCGCTCGCCGACGGCAACGGCGAGTTCGACCTGATGGCGGCCTACGGGTACGCCCTGCCCGCGCTCGGCCTCGGCCGGATGCTCGGTGTTCCGGGCGGCGGCGACCAGGACTACCTGCACTGGATGCTCAGCCTCGGCCTGCTCATCGACGACGGTCCCGCCAGCCGGCAGCACCAGGCGAAGCTGCTCGGCGGCGTGCACGAGTTCGTCGAGTTCTTCCGCGGCCTGGTCTCCGAACGCCACGGCGACCGGCGCGACGACCTGCTCCAGGTGCTCGCCGACTCCTACACCGGCGGCAACTGGGCCTCCGAGGAGGAGCTGCTCGGCAACCTGGCGTTCCTGCTGACCGCGGGGCAGATCAGCACCGCCCACCAGATCGGGAACACGGTGATCCACCTGCTGCGCGATCCCGAGCTGTTCGAGCGGGTGCGCGCCGATCCGGCCGCGGTGCCGCGGATGTCGTCGGAGCTTATGCGCTTCGACTCCTCCGTCCAGCTCACCAAGCGACGGGTCGTCGAGCCCATCGAGCTGGGCGGGCACGAGCTTGCCTCCGGCGACGAGATCTTCGTCTGGATCGGCGCGGCGCACCGCGATCCGGCCCAGTACCCCGATCCCGACCGCATCGACCTCGACCGGGGCGAGGTCGCGCACATCGTGTTCGGCCGCGGCCTCCACTACTGCCTCGGCGCGCGGCTGGGCAAGCTCGTCCACGACCTGGCGGTGCAGGCGTTCGTCGAGCACGTCCCCCGACCGGAGCTGTCCGCGCCGGACACCGTAGACCGGTCGATCATGCCCACCTTCCGCGGCCCCTACCGGCTTCCGGTGCGCTACCGCGCGTCCTGAGCGCGCAGGTCGAGCTGCAAGACCCGTGCCCGTTCGATCCGCCCGGCATAGGAGGAGCGCCTTGTTCCACAGAGTCGCCATCGTGAACCGCGGCGAACCCGCGATGCGGATGATCCGCGCGATCCGGGAGCTGAACGCCGACGGCGAGGACATCACCAGCATCGCGCTGTGCACCGAGGAGGAACGCGGCGCGACGTTCGCCAGGGAAGCCGATTCGGTGCACTGCATCGGCCCGGCCTCGGCACGTCCGTACCTGGACCTGGACCGCTTGGCGCACGCCCTGGTGGCCACCCGCGCCGATGCTGCTTGGCCCGGTTGGGGATTCGTGGCGGAGGAACCGGCGTTCGCCGAACTCTGCGAGCAGCTCGGGGTCGCCTTCGTCGGCCCGAGCGCGGGTGTGATGCGCAAGCTCGGCGACAAGATCGAGGCGAAGCTGCTCGCGGAGACCGCCGGTGTGCCGGTCGCTCCGTGGAGCCGGGGCGCGGTCGCGGACCTCGAATCCGCCCGGCGCGCAGCCGAGGAGATCGGGTACCCGCTGATGCTCAAGGCCGCTGCCGGCGGTGGCGGACGCGGGATCCGGGTCCTCACCGGCGATGCGGAGCTCGTCGAGGTCTACGACCGGGCCCGGCGGGAAGCCGAGCAGGCGTTCGGCAGCGACGCGGTGTTCCTGGAGCAGCAGCTCCCGGCAACCAGGCACGTCGAGGTGCAGGTGATCGCCGACGGGCAGGGCACGGCATGGGCGCTAGGCGTACGGGACTGCTCGGTACAGCGGCGCAACCAGAAGGTCGTCGAGGAATCGGCGTCGCCGCTGCTGGCCGCCGAGCAGGTGGAGGAGCTCAAAGCGGTGGCGCAGCGATTGGCGCTGGCCGTCGACTACCGGGGCGCGGCCACCGTGGAGTTCCTCTACGACCCGCGCACCGAACGCTTCTCGTTCCTCGAGGTCAACACCCGCCTCCAGGTGGAGCACCCGGTCACCGAAGCGACGACCGGGGTGGACCTGGTGAAGGCCCAGCTCCGGGTGGCCGCCGGGAGCAGGCTCACCGGCCCGGTGCCCGCCGAGACCGGCCACGCCGTCGAGGTGCGGCTCAACGCCGAGGACCCGGATCGCGACTTCGCGCCCGCTCCGGGCCGGATCAAGCGGTTCGACCTCGCCGCAGGCCCCGGGATCCGGGTCGACGCCGGGTTCGCCGTCGGCGACGCGATCCCGCCGGACTACGACTCGATGATCGCCAAGCTGATCGCGTTCGGCGGCACCAGGGGCGAAGCACTGGCCCGGGCGCGCCGCGCGATCGCGGAGACCACGGTGCTCATCGAGGGCGGCACCACCAACAAGGGTTTCCTGCTCGACCTGCTCGGCACGCCGGAGATCGTCGACGCCACGGCCGACACCGGCTGGATAGACCGGACCTGGAACCGCCGCAGCTCGCCGGACCACCGCGGGGTCGCGCTGGTCACCGCAGCCATCGACACCTACCTGGCCGCGGAGCGCGCACGGCGGCGGCAGCTGTTCGACAGCGCTCGTCGTGGTCAGCCGCAGTTGCCGCCGGACGACTCCCCCGTTCCGCTGGAGCTGCACGGCGCGGTGCACCAGGTCAAGGTCGCCCGGATCGGGCCGAGCAGGTTCCGGGTCGCCGTCGGTCCCGTCGAGCGCGCCGCGGATGTCGGGTTCGAGCGCTACGACGACGTCAAGGCCCGGATCACGCTCAACGGTCGGAGATTCGACGTCGTGACCGACCGGCACGGGTCGCAGCACCTGGTGGAGGTCGAGGGCGTTCCGCACCGCATCGGCCACGACGACCAGGGCGTTGTCCGGGCGCCCGCGCCCGCGCTCGTCGTCGCCGCGACCGCGGCCGAGGGCGCCGAGGTCGATGCGGGTGACCCGGTGCTCGTGCTGGAGAGCATGAAGATGGAAACCGTGCTGCGAGCCCCGTTCAAGGCGCGGTTGACGGAGTTCCTGGTACCGGTGGGCAGTCAGGTCGAGGCGGACGCCCCGCTGCTGCGGTTGGAAGCGACCGGCGCCGAGCAGCCGGTTCGCACCACCGCCGAGGACCTCGGATTGTCCGAAGTGGACTGCGCTCCGACCGGCGCCGAGGACCTCCGCAACGCCCTGCTGGGGTTCGACGTCGACCCGGTGGACGAACGACGGGTCCTGGCCGACTACTTCGCCGCGCGCGGGGATCGGCCGCTCCTCGCCGAGATCGAGCTGCTGCACCTGTTCGCGGACATCGCCGAGCTGTCGAGCCGCAAGCCCGCAGCGCAGACCGAGGTGGCCGGTCCGCACGAGCAGTTCCACGCCTACCTGCGGACCCTCGACCTGGCAGCGGCCGGTGCGACGCCGGCCTTCGAGCAACGGCTGACGACGCTCCTGGGCCACTACGGAGCCGTCGCGGATCCCGAAGCCGCCGTCTTCCGCATCTACCTGGCAGAACAGCGCCCCGCGTCGGCCGTCGCGACGGCCCTCCTCCAGCAGTGGTCGGCTGATCCGCCGCCGAGCGATGACCTGCACGATGCCATGCGAGCGGTGCTCGAACGGCTGACCTCGCTGCGCGAGTTCCGCGAAGTGGCGGGCTTGGCGCGTCGAGTCGCGTTCCGGCAGATCGTGCAGCCGCCCCTGCGACGCAAGCGCGCCCGCACCTATGCGCAGGTGCGCGCACACCTGCGTTACCTCGACGAGCACCCCGAAGCCGCGGACCGCGGCGACCGGATCGCGGCCATGACGTCCAGCGCGGAACCGCTGGAACGCCTGCTCGCGCAGCGCATCAACCGCAAGGGGATCGATCTCGGCCCGCTCCTCGAAGTGCTCGTGCGCCAGCGCTGTCCGGAGCTGCGACCGGTGGACCTGCGGTGCTTCGAGGTCGACGGGTGCACGTTCGTCTCGGCCGAGCACGGACCGGCGGCGCGCTCGCTGGCGACCGCGACCGATTTCGACCGGTTCGAAGCCGCGGCCGGAGCGATCGCGAAGGTGGCCGCCAAGCGGGACGAGGTCGATACCCTCGTCGAGGTCTACCTGAGCTGGGCCGAGCCACCGACGAGCCCCGATGCCACGGCGGACGAGCTGCGCCGCGTGCTGACCCGGGTTGCGCCGCAGACCGAAGTGGAGCGGTTGACCGTCTCTGTGCTCGATCGCGCCGTCGGCGCTCAGCACTTCACGTTCCGTCCCGAGCCGGGCGGCATCGTCGAGGTGCGCACCGAGCGGGGCGTGCACCCCGGTCTCCGGGACCGGTTGGGCCTGCGGCGGTTGCGGAACTTCGACCTGACGCGCCTGCCGTCGGTGGACGCCGACGTCCACCTGTTCACCTGCGCCACCGAAGAGTCCACTTCGGACTCCTCAGTGGCGATCGCGCTGGTTCGCGACCCGACGCCGTTGCGCGACGGCGACGGACGCATCGTCGCCCTGCCGGGCGTGGCGGACGCGCTCGCCGCCTCGACCCGCACTCCCGCGGGCGGGTCCAGGGCCAGCCGGTCGGCGACCGCGACCCCGAAACCGTCGTCGCCCAGGAACACGTTGCCC
>NZ_JBEOVY010000294.1:0-10135 GCF_040295745.1 Saccharopolyspora sp. NPDC002686 | reverse complement strand
CGAGATCTCCGCGTTCCACGCCTCGATCACCAGTCGCGGCCGCAGCACCAGCTGCCAGCCGCCCGCGCCGTCGGACTCCACCTGCTGCTCGGTGACCTTGCGCAGGCCCGCCGGGTTGTCCGGGTCGTGACCGCGGGCGGTCGCCAGCTCCCGCGCCAGGCGTTGCAGCGGCAGGACCTCCAGGACCGGGGACAGCTCCTCCGGCACGTCCGGGATGCGCAGCCCGGCGTCCGCGCCGGGACCGATCCGCAGGATGTCCGCGCCCTGCGCGGCGAGCCGGGCCAGCGGTTCCGCCATCGCCGCACCGCCCGGGCCCGAGCCCTGCACCGCCAGCACGGCCGTCTCCGGTCCGACGGCCGCGATCGGTCCGTGCAGCAGGTCAGCGCCGCTGTAGGCGCGGGTGACCAGGTAGCTGGTCTCGGCGAGCTTCAGCGCGGCTTCCTGCGCGGTCGCCAGCGAGTACCCGCGGGCCGTGGTGATCACCCGGTCCGCGAAGCGCAGCCGGTGCGCGGCTTCGACGACCCGCTCCGCGTTGCCGTCCAGGCTGGTCCGCGCGAGCTCGCCGATGCGGTCCGGCGACACCGGGGCGACCCCGTGAACCGCCGTGAACAGCAGGTTCAGCGCGAGCAGCGTCGCCGAGTACGTCTTGGTCGCCGCGACCGCGCGCTCCCGGCCGGCACCGATGTCCAAGCTGTGGCGCGCGACGGTTCCGAGCGGCGAATCCGGCGTGTTCGTCACCGCGACCGTGAACGCCCCGCGCCGGGCCGCCTGCTCCGTCACCTCCACGAGGTCCGGGGATCCGCCGCTCTGGCTGACCGCGATCAGCGCGACGTCGGCGAGGTCCGGTTCGGCGCCGTACAGCGTGGTGGTCGACGGCGACACCAGACCGGCCGGCAGCCCGAGCAGCACCTCCACCAGGTACTTGCCGTACAGCGCCGCGTTGTCGCTGGAGCCGCGCGCCGCGAACAGCACGAACTTCGGCCGGGCGCGCACGAGCTGCTCGGCGACCGCCCGGAACTCCCCGGCGCTGCGCGCCAGGTCGGCCAGCACCCGCGGCTGCTCGGCGATCTCCGCGGCCATCCAGGTGCCGGGCCCTGCTTCCGTCGTGGTCATGTCGTTCCTCTCGCGAAGTCCGGGATCCCGAGCAGGCGCGCGGCGTTGCCGCCGAAGATCGCGCGCAGGTCCGCTTCCGGCATGCCCATCTCGTGGCACACCCGCAGCTGGTCGGCCAGGTACCGGTAGCAGTAGCCGCGCGGGAACCAGGAGGAGTCGCTGCCGAAGACGATGCGCTCGGGTCCGATCGTCTCGTAGCAGCGCCGGAACAGGTCCTCGAGCGTGAGCTTGTAGGGCATCCAGCGCACCCACTGGTTCGACCCGGAGGTGTCCACCAGGACGTTCGGGCAGGCCCAGCACAGGAACAGCACCTGCTGGACGTGCTGCACGCCGAAGTGCGGGATCACGAACGGGATGCCGGGGAACCGCTTGGCGACCGGTTCCAGCCACGCGGGTTCGATGTGGGCGTTGTGCGCGACGCCGCCGCTGGACCCGCAGTGCCCGAAGTGGATCAGCACGGGGATGCCGCGGTCGGCGGCCACCCGCCACACCGGGTCGGCGGCCGGGTCGTCGATGCGGTGCGGCAGCAGCGGAGCGAACAGCTTCAGCCCGCGCAGCCCGTGCTCGTCGATCGCCCTGGCCAGCTTCTCGGCGGCGTCGGGGGCGGTGAGGTCGCGCAGGTTCGCCATGCCGGAGAACCGGTCCGGGGCGCGCTGGACCAGCTCGGCGACCTGTTCGTCGCCGCAGCCGGTCACGAACACCGCGTGCGCGATGCCGTGCTGGTCGAGCTCGGCCAGCCACAGATCGGCCTCGTCCTGCCAGGTCCGGTCGGGGTCCGGCTGCGGGTCCGGGAAGTCCCAGGCCCGGCGCCAGCGCCGCGACTGCTCGGCCACCTGCTCGGTGCGGCGGCGCTGCGCCTGCTCGTCGTGGTCGGCACAGCTGAACTGGCCGCCGGAGAGGTCCCGGGTGGCCGGGTCCTGCTCGATGCGGAAGTGCAGGTGGAAGTCGAGAACCGAAACTGTTCCGCCTCTCCGCGAATCACAGCGGTGGTCCTGTCTGGGAGTGATCTCGCGTGGCACGGTTTCTTGTGGCTGGGTTGCGTCACGGTCCCCTGAGGTGCCGTTGATCAGGGCTGGAGTTGGCACAGCGCCGGTCATGGCTGTCCCGCCTCCCCGCGAATCACAGTGGTCCTGTCCGGGAGTGATCTCGCGTTTCTGGCTGCTCATGCCATCACGTCCTCCGGGGTGAAAGCGCGGTCGTGCGAGGGTCGGACGATCACGGTCGCGGCGACGCGCACCGCGTAGTCGGCGGCCTCGGCGAGGTCCGCGCCGTCGGCGAGCCGGTGCAGCAGGCCCGCGTTGAACGCGTCCCCGGCACCGGTCGAGTCGCACACCTGCACTTCGGGCGCCGGGTGCGCGGTGGGTTCCTGTCCTGGCTGCGCGACGAGAGCTCCGAGCGCGCCGCGCTTGACCACGACGGTCGCACCGGTCTTGTCGGCGATGCTCCGGGCCGCTTCCTCATCGGTGCAGTCGTCTCCGTGCAGGGCGCGGAGTTCGTCCTCGTTGGGCAAGAAGACGTCGACCTCGCGCAGCAGCTGGAGCACCTCGTCGCGGGTGGTCTCCGACCAGCCCGCCGGGTCCCAACCGGTGTCCAGCGCGGTGCGCGCTCCAGCCCGCCGCGCCCGGGCCAGCAGGCCGCGCGCGGACTCGCCGCGCAGGGCCGGGAGCAGGAAGTACCCGGACAGCAGCACGAACTGCGCGGACAGCGATTCGGCCGGCACGGATTCCGCGTCGAGCTCGGACATCGCCCCGAGCGCCGACAAGAACGACCGGTCCCGGCCCGGCGCCTCGGCCGCGACGGTCACGCCGGTGGGCTCGTCCTCAGCGCGGACCAGGTCGAGGCGCAGTCCGGGGAGGTCGAGCTGTTCGGTGAGCAGCCGGGCGGTGCCGTCGTCGCCGACGCGCCCGGCCAGCACCGTCGACCTGCCGAGCTGTGCCAGCACGATGGCGGTGTTGGCGGCCGAGCCGCCGGGGCGCAGGACGATCGAGGGCACGATCTGCTCGGTGCCGGGCGGCGGGAGTTCCGCCGCACCGGCGACCAGCACGTCGAGGTTGACGTTGCCGACGACCGTGATCCGGTCGCCGGGAGCAGGCTGGTTCACCCGCAGCCCCCGGCCAGCACACCGTCGACCGCAGCGTCCAGCTTGGCCGCGGCTTCGCTGAGAACCGCGCGACGGGCGGCGAATTCACCGGCCAGCGAGCGCGCCCGGCCCAGCGCCAGCTCCGCCGTGCGCCGAACGGCCGCCGCACCGGGACCACCCACCTGCGGGCGGTCGAGCACGAGCTCCGGCTTGAGCCCGGCGGCGAGCGCGGCCTCGACGACCGAGTCGTCCACCTCGCCCAGCCCGGCCTCCGCGATCGCCGCGGCGACCACCGAGCTCGTCCACTCCGCAGGCGGTGCCTGCCGGACGAGCGCGCCGACCACGGAATGCGCGCCGCGCCAGGGGATTCCGGCACCGGCCAGCGCTTCGGCGATGGCGGTGGTGGTCGCACCGGTGGCCACCACCTGCTCCGGCGACGGCGGGTCCTGCGGGCGCAGCTCCTCGATCAGCCCGCCCATCATGGTCAGGAACCGCACCGAGCGGTCCCCCGCCCGCCACAGGTGTTCCTGCACATCGGTGGTCGCGTTGTTGGAGTCCTCGTACCAGGCGGCGCCGACGTTGTTCATCGTCGCGGCCAGGTCGGCCGCCGCCGCGCCCGCCATCGAGCACATGTGCTCCAGCACCACCGGGTTCTTCTTCTGCGGCATGATGCTCGAGCCCTGGCAGTAGGCGTCCGGCGTGGCGATCCAGCCGAAGGTCATCCAGTCCAGCATGGTGCGGGCCATCCGGGCACCGGTCGCGAGGATCCGCGCCTGCACGGCCGCGGTGCGCATCAGGTGCTCCGACCCGGCCACCGCCTCGTAGCTGGAGGTGAAGCTCTCCCGGAAGCCGAGCAGTTCGCCCAGCCGCTCCGGTTCGATCGGCAGGTCCGTCCCGGCGAAGGCGCAGGAGCCGAGCGGGTTGACGTCGAGCTCGTCGTAGACCGACAGCAGCTCGTCGGCCTGGCTCAGCAGCGCCTCGGAGTAACCGGCGAGCACGTGCCCGAGCGTGGTCGGCTGCGCCGGCCGGCGGTGGGTGAACCCGGTGATCAGCACCTCCGCGCACCGGTCAGCCTGCACAGCAGCGGCCTCTGCGGCAGCGCAGGCCTGACGCGCCTGGTCGAGGACGTTGTCCCGCAGCACCATGCGGAACACCCCGGCGTCGAGGTCGTTGCGGGACCGGGCCAGCTGAACGTCCAATTCGGACTTCTTGATCCCGGCCGCCGCTGCGAGCCGCTGTTCGACCAGGTAGTAGACGTCCTCGACGCTGCCGTCGAAGACGAACCGGTCGTCCTCGGCCGCGAGCAGTTCGCGCAGCCCGCCCAGCAGCTGCCGGGCGCGCTCGGCAGGCAGCAGGCCCTGCTCGGCGAGCATCACCACGTGCGCGAGGCTGGCCGTCAGCATCGGCCGGTACAGCTGCGGCGCGGACTTCTCGAAGGCGACCCGGAGGTGGTTCTGCCAGTAGGCGGACAGGTTTTCCGGAGGCTGCATGTCAAGAACTCTTTCCACTGTGGATTGAGGCGGGCTCACGCGGTGGGCACGACCGCCGGGGCGGCCGCGGAACGCTTCTGGCGCGGCCCCTGGCCGAGCCGGTTGGACACCGCCAGGACGATCAGGATCAGCACGATCTGCAGTGCGCCGTAGGCGGCAGCGGTGCCGAATTCCGAGGAGTAGATCCGGTTGTAGATCTCCACCGACATCGGCGGCAGGCCCGGCGGGTAGATCACCACGGACGCGACGTACTCGCCCACGCCGTCGACGAAGGCCAGCAGCGCACCGGCGAGGACACCCCGCATGACCAGCGGCAACGTGATGGTGCGCAGGACTCTCATCGGGCCTGCGCCGAGGTTTCGCGCGGCTTCCTCCAGCGTCGGGTCGAGCTGGTCCAGGGAGGCGCTGGTCGAGCGGAACACCAGCGGCACGAACCGGACGAAGTAGGCGACCGGCAGGATCCACAGCGTGCCGACCAGCGTCAGGCCGAGGTTGCCGACGCCGGGCTCGTTGAACGCGGTCACCAGGTTCACGCCGATGACGGTGCCGGGCAACGCCCACGGCAGCATGATGACCACGTCCAGCAGGCCCCTGCCCGGCTTGCGCCACCGGGCCACGACCCACGCGGCCGCCGCACCGACGACGATCGCGAACGCGGTGGCCAGCAAGCTGGTCTGCACGCTCACCGAGATCGGCAGCAGGCTCTGCGGCTCGGAGAAGATCTCCAGGTAGTTGTCCAGCGTGTACTCGGACGGCAGCACCTGCGTCGTCCACGCGCCGTCCACCGAGAACGACACCAGCACGATCACCAGCACCGGCGCGAGCAGCACCACCGTCAGCAGCAGGCTGCCCAGCGCGGCGGCGAACTTCGCCGCGGCCGAGGCCGGTGCGCGCCGCGCGCTCGGAGTGCCCTTCGAGAGGCTGCGGTGCACGCGACGTCCCTGGTACCAGCGCATGCTCAGCAGGAACACGATCGACACCACGGACAGCGCGGTCGACCGGGCGGCGGCGAGCGCGGCGTTTCCGGAGGTGCGCGCGGAGACGATCTCCATCGTCAGCGTCTGCACGTTGTACAGCTGCGGCGCGGTGAACGACGCCATCGACATCATGAACGTCAGCAGCGCACCGGAGACCAGCGCCGGGGTGAGCATCGGCAGCAGCACCGTCCGCCACACCCGGATCCGGCCGGCGCCGAGGTTGGTCGCGGCCTCTTCGAGCGACCCGTCCATCCCGGCCAGCGCGGCCGAGACCGACAGGTAGAAGTACGGGTACATGGTGAAGGCGTGCACCAGGACGACACCAGCGAGCCCGCCGACCGAGGTGCTGGCCGGGTCGATGCCGAGCAGCGCGGCGAGAGTGCGCGGCAGGATCCCGGTTTCGCTGTAGAGCAGCACGAACGACACCGCGCCGATCAGCGGCGGTAGCGCCATCGGCAGCACCGCGAACACCGAGAGCGCGCGGCGGCCGGGGAAGTCGAAGCGGTGCAGCAGCACTGCGAGCAGCGTGCCGAGCACACCGCAGAAGAAGACCGAGAGCAGCGAGCTCACCAGCGACAGCAGCAGCGCCTGCCCGGAACTGCCGCCGAACAGGCTGCCGTAGTTGGTCGCGAAACCGTTGCCGCCGGCGGAGGTGATGGCCGTCGTCGCCATCGGGATGACGACGAGGAACAGCAGCACCAGCACGACCGGGACGGCCAGCACGTAGACGAACCGGTCGCCGTCGGAGGCCGGGAGCTTGCGGCGCCGGGACTTCGGGGTCACCGCCGGGGCGCTCATGGCCGCACCAGCCAGGCGTGGTCGGCGTCCGGGCGCAGGCCGACGTCGTCGCCGGGGCGTGGCAGACCGGGCCGGTCCGGCACTGCCACCGACAGCTCCAGTTCTCCGGCCCGCAGCTCGAACTGGCAGGTCGCGCCGGTGAACTCCACGGAGCGCACGACGGCGTCGAAGCTGCCCTGACCGGGTTCGGTGAGTTCGAAGTGCTCGGGCCGGACGGACACCGCGACCCGTTCACCGGTCTTGGCCTGCTCGGCGCCGCCGGTGGAGAGCTTCGCGCCGGATCCGGCCAGCTCCACCACGGCCTGCTCGCCGGAGACCTCCACGACCTCGGCGTCCAGGACGTTGCTGCCGCCGATGAACTCGGCGACGAAGGCGGTCGCGGGCTGGTGGTAGACCTCGCGCGGGGTGCCGACCTGGTGCAGCTTCCCGGATTCCAGCACGGCGATCCGGTCGCTCATCGCCATCGCCTCGGCCTGGTCGTGCGTGACGTAGACGCTGGTGATCCCGGCTTCCCGCTGCGCGCGCCGGATCTCGACCCGGGTCTCCTCCCGCAGCTTGGCGTCCAAATTGGACAGCGGCTCGTCGAGCAGCAGCACCGAGGGCGAGATGACCAGCGCGCGGGCCAGCGCGACGCGCTGCTGCTGACCGCCGGAGAGCTGGTCGATGCGCCGGTCCGCGTAGCCTTCGAGGCCGACCGCGGCGAGCGCGGCGGTGACCCGCTCGGCGCGTTCGGCCTTGGCGACCTTGCGGGTCACCAGGCCGTAGGCGACGTTCTGCGCGACGTCGTAGTGCGGGAACAGCGCGTAGTTCTGGAACACCATGCCGGTGCCGCGCTTGTTCGGCGGGGTGGCCGTGATGTCGCGGTCGCCGAAGAGGATTCGGCCGCTGGTGGGCGTGACGAACCCGGCGATCATGCGCAGCGTGGTGGACTTGCCGCAGCCGGACGGGCCCAGGAGCGTGAAGAACTCACCGGACTCGATCGTCACGTCGATGTCGTGCACGACCGGAGCGGCCGAGCCGTAGCTCTTGCCGACGCGGTCGAGGCGAACGGGGATCATGCTGGTCGCTCCGTGCTCTGCCCGCGCACCGGCGGGGCGACTAGGTGCTGGAAGTTCTCGGGCGCGGTGGGGTGCCAGTTCCAGGAAGAACCGGCACCCCGCACCGGCGCTGCTAGTTCCGGTTCTTGATCTGGTCCGTCCAGTAGGAAATCCACTCGGATTCCTTGCTGCCCGCGAGTTCCCAGTCGACCGGCATCTCCTTCAGGCCCAGCGGGGCGAGCCAGCTCGGCTCACCGGCGCCCTCGACGGTCGGGATCTGGAAGTACTCCTCGCCCAGCTTCTTCTGCTCGTCGACGCTCAGCAGGAAGTCGAGGAACTTGTCGGCGGCGGCCGCGTTCGGGCCGTCCTTGACCTTGGCCACGCCGTCGATCAGCTGCGGCACACCGGAAGTCGTGGCGACCGGCTTGAACGGGGCGCCGCTCTTCTTCTGCTGCAGCATGACGTCCTGCAGGTTCCAGACGCTGATCGGCGCTTCCTGCCGCTGGATCCGCAGGTAGAGGTCGGTCGGGTTGGCCGCGTAGATCTTGGTGTTGGCGTCCAGCTTGCGCAGCCAGTCGTAGCCCGGCTCGGGGTTGTCCGGCGTGCTGTTGCGGCTGATCATCGCCGAGTAGATGCTGCGCATCGTGCCGGAGGCGGCGACGTCGCGGACCGCGATCTTGTCCTTGTACTCCGGCTTGATCAGGTCGTCCCAGTCCTTCGGGGCCTGCTCCGGGGTCAGCATCTGGTCGTTGTAGAAGACGACCTCGGCGAGCACCATCTCGCCGACCCAGCGGCCTTCCGCGTCGCGGTAGCGCTCGGGGATCCGGTCGCGCACCTGGTCGGGCACGGGCGCGAGCACACCGTCGTTGGCGGCCTGGCTGAGCTGCTGCTGCGAGCCGCCCCACCAGACGTCGGCCTGCGGGTGGCCGCGCTCGGCGGAGATCCGCTCGGCGGCTTCCTGCGCGCCGAGCGTCAGGATCCGGACCTTGCCCTTGTACTCGGGGTTGGCCTCCTCGAAGTCCTTGACCACGGACTCGGCGAGTTCCTTGTCGCGGGCGGTGTAGATGGTCAGGCCGTCGTCGCCGCCGGCGGCGTTGAGACCGCACCCGGTCAGGCCGGCGAACAACGCCATACCGGTGATGAGGGACAGGATTCTGCGCATGGCTACCCTTCGCGCACGGGCTGCGCGGTGTTCGCAGCCGGGGGGATCAGAGATGGCGAAACCGCGCCGATGTGCAGCGCGCGCGGACCGAGCTCGGCGAACACGACCTCGGGTGCCGACGGAGCGGCCGAGCCGACGAGCGCGGCCAGTTCGGCCAACCCGTCCGGACCGAGTTCGGTGGCTGCTCCGGCGAAGACCACGCGTGCCGGGTTCACCACGCACGCGCAGACGATGGCTGCGTAGGCCCACGCCTCGATGACCTGCCTGCGCAGCTCGGCGACGGCAGGCTCACCGGCCCGAGCGGCCAGCTCGGCGACCGGGGCGTCATCGGCCCGACCGTCCAGTTCGGACAGTGCCTGCCGGATGCCGGGAACGCTCCACCGCCGTTCGAACTCGCCGCGCCCGCCGCTGTGCGGCGTGGGCGGCAAACCCGCTGGCAGGAAACCGATCTCCCCGGCGAACCCGGCGGCGCCGCGGCAGAGCGCCCCGCCGCTGACGATCGCGGCACCGATGCCGTAACCGACGTAGATCAGCACGAGGTCGTCCACGTCGGCGGCGGCGCCGCGTTCGCGCTCCCCCAGCGCGATCAGGTTGACGTCGTTGGAGATCTGCACGGGCAACCCGACCCGTTCGGCCAACGCCTCGGTGAGCGACCGCCCGCCCAACGACTCCAAGACCGGCGAGAGCGCCACGGCCCCTTCTGCGGTGGCAACACCGGGGAGCGAGAACACGACGCGGCTCGGACGCGGCTTCGGATGCATCCGAAGTGCCTGGTGGACGACGTCGCTCAGCCCGTCCAGCGGCGCGCCCGGATCCACCGCGAGGCTGTACGCCCCGAGCAGCTCCCCGGCGAGGTCGACCACCGAAACGCGCGCCTGCTCCCCCTCGAGGGACACGGCGACCAGCGATTCGGCGGACGGGTTGAACTCCAGCATCCGCGGCCGACGCCCCCCGGAGGAATCCCCGGCCCCGACCTCGATGACGTGCCCGGACCCCATCAGCTCGCGAACGATCTCGGTCAACGACGACGGTCGGTAACCGGTCAACCCGGCGAGCTCGGTGCGCGAAACGGGCCCGTGCTCGCGCAGAGCGGCGAGCACGGCATCGGTGCGGATGCGCCGCAGAGCCTCGTTCCCAGTGGGCGCAGAACGGTCGCTGACCTCGGACATGCGCTACTTTATACGCCATCCGAAGTAAGTTTCCAATACCTTTCCCCACCGAAAATCCCGCCACCCCAACCACTTCCAACAGGAACCGAACGAACACCCAGCGTGTCGGTCACGATTCAGCACTGTCCCGGCGACTGGCACCGGACGCGGCCACGAACGCGCCGACACCAAGAGCCAACCGCGACTGGCTCCCCTGGCCATCGCCCGAGAAACGCAAATTCAATGGAAATCAGACGTCCAATTTCCATTGAAATCGCACAAGTTCTCCACAGGCCGGACGACCTGTCCATACCTTCCGGCGTGTCGGGC
>NZ_JBEOVY010000293.1:0-10154 GCF_040295745.1 Saccharopolyspora sp. NPDC002686 | reverse complement strand
GGCGTTGGCCTCGCTCCAAGCGGCGTTGGTGAGCACGACCGTCACGTCGTTCTGCTTGGCCTGCTCGACGGCCTGGTCGATCTGTGCACTTGGTCGGGGTCAGCACCTCCGGATCGGTGGCCGGCAGCACCCCGTGGCCGAGGTTGAAGATGTGCCCGCCGGCCGCTTCGCCCTCGGCGAGGATCCGGCGCACCTCGCGCTCCACCGCGTCCCAGCCGGCGAACAGCACCGCCGGGTCGAGGTTGCCCTGCACCACCGGCGCGCCCGCGCCGGGCACGGCCGCGCGCAGCCGCGCCGCGGCGTCGTCCAGCGGCACCCGCCAGTCCACGCCGACCACGTCGGGTCCGGCGGTGCGCATCGCGCCGAGCAGCTCACCGGTGCCCACCCCGAAGTGGATCTTCGGCACGTCGGCGATCTCGGCGACCCCGGCGAAGATCCGCTCGCTGTGCGGCAGCACGAACTCGCGGTAGTCGCGCAGCGAGAGCGCCCCGGCCCACGAGTCGAACAGCTGGATCGCGTCGACCCCGGCCGCCAGCTGCACCTCCAGGAACCGCAGCGTCGCCGCCGACAGCTTCTCCATCAGCGCGTGCCAGGTCTGCGGATCGGAGTGCATCAGCGCCTTGGTGCGCTCGTGGTTGCGGCTCGGACCGCCCTCGACCAGGTAGGAGGCCAGCGTGAACGGCGCCCCGGCGAACCCGATCAGCGGCGTCTGCCCCAGCTCGCCGACCAGCAGGCGGACCGCCTCGGCGACCGGCGCGACCTGCTCCGGCGCCAGCTGCGGCAGCGCGGCGACGTCGTCGGCGCTGCGGATCGGCTCGGCCACCACCGGCCCGGTGCCCGCGACGATGTCCAGCCCGATGCCCGCGGCGTACAGCGGCAGCACGATGTCGCTGAACAGGATCGCGGCGTCCACCCCGTGCCGCCGCACCGGCTGCAGGGTGATCTCGCTGACCAGCTCCGGGGTCAGGCACGCCTGCAGCATCGGCACGCCCTCCCGGACCCGCCGGTACTCGGGAAGCGAACGACCCGCCTGGCGCATGAACCAGACCGGGGTGTGCCGGGGGGTGCCACCGCGGGCGGCGACGAGGAAGGGGGCGTCGGAGAGGTCTCGGCGGGCCGAGACCGGCGCGGGATTCGTCATCGGGGGTCAGCGTCCGTACGTCGATCGATCCCCGGAGTACCGCACGGGCGTGCCACGGCGGCGGACCGGGCTGGCAGGCCAATCTTCGCACGAGGCCCCGTGCGAACTCGCCCCGCGTAGCGGCGCCGGGAGCGGAACCTCAACGCCCGCTGGAACTCCGGGATCGACGGCTCCGAGGAGCGGGGTGCCGATGGCCACAGCCGGGCTTGATCGGCGCGCCTCCGTGATCACCCGGATCCGGCCGCTTAGAGTCTGCGCCGTGACGGAGATGGCGGCGGCGCCCGAGGTTTTTCGGCAGGCAGTTGCCACGTTGACGTCGGCTCGCCCGCGTGCGGAGATCGAGCTGTCCGAAGTCGGTCCGCCCAAGCGGCTCGCGCCGTGGGCGCACGCGCTGGCCGCCGAGGCGAACGGCCCGGCCGGCGAGCTGGCCACCGCTCGACTGGTCCTGCTGCACGACCCGGAGGGCCAGGAGGCGTGGGACGGCGTGCTGCGGCTCGTGGTGTTCCTGCGGGCCGAGCTCGACCCGGAGCTGGCCACCGACCCGCTGCTGCCGGCCGTCGGCTGGTCGTGGCTCACCGATGCGCTCGAAGGTTCCGGCGCGTCGTGGACGGCCCTGGGCGGCACGGTCACGCTGACGTCCTCGGCCCGCTTCGGCGACATCGCCGGACCGTCCCGCAGTCACGATCTGGAGCTGCGCGGGTCGTGGACGGCCACCGACGCCGACCTGGGACCGCACGCGGCGGCGTTCCACGAACTGATCGCGAGCGCAGCCGGGCTACCGCCGGAAGGCGTCTCGATGCTCGGCCGTCCGTCCAACGGCGTTGCGCCGCGCGACTGATCCGCCTTCGTCCGATCACCGGCTGTGTCCGCCGACTCCAGCGCGTAAGGTGCTGCGAACAGGCCGAGCGCGCGACACGCCGAAGCCCTGTTTCCATTCGCGAAGTTCCCTCACCGGCCGCGAAACGGTTGATCACGCAAATTTTTCACGATACGCATTCGTGTTATGTCGGTTAGCCACGCTCCGACGTTACGGCGATTGCAGATAGTCACCCAAAAGCGTGACTTGATCATGCTCAAGTGACAACTCGATCGGGATAGATACCCGATTGATCGTCCCGCTGACCCGCTTGGGCGGTTACGCTGCCACCCGACGACACCACTTTCGGTCGATCAGTGGCGCGGCTGATTGGTCGAGAGTCCCGGTGCCGGTCGGGGGGCACGACCGACTCCAGGGAGGTAGTGACGTGGCTGCCGTCGGCTTAGGTCAGGCCGCTCGAACCACGCCTGCCGGCACTTTGCCGGCCAACATGGTCCCGCACCCGCGGGAAGAGCTGTTCACGGTGCTCGTGGTGGATGACCATCCGCTGCTCCGGGAGGCCATCGCCGCCCGGCTGCTGCAGATGGGCGCCGGCACGGTGCACGAGGCCGCATCGATGGCCGAGGCCAGGGCTCGCGCTCTGGCGACCGGTCCGTGCGACCTCGCAATCCTCGATCTCGGGCTCCCGGACGGGACCGGCATCGAGCTGGTCACCGAACTCCGGAGCCAGGGATGGCCCCGGATCGTGGTGCTCGCATCGTCCGACGACCCGTACGCGGTGCGGGCCGCCTTCCAAGCAGGTGCGCAGGCGTACCTGCTGAAGTCGGCCTCGCCGATGGTGGTCACCGACGGTGTGCGCCGAGTGCTCGACGGCGGGGTGTACGCCGACCCGAGCGTGGCGCCGGTGCTCGCCGCCGGTACCCGCGTACCCGGGACGGACAACACCCCTCGCGAGCTGTCCGGACGGGAGGTCGAAGTTCTCCAGTTGGTGGCCGACGGTCGTTCCAACAAGGAGATCGGTGAGGCCCTGAACCTCTCCGCGCTCACGGTGAAGAGCCACCTGTCGCGGATAGGGCGCAAGCTGGGCACCGGCGACCGGGCGCAGATGGTCGCGCTGGCCATGCGGGCCGGCGTGATCCGCTGATCCGGACGCCGACGCACCTGCACCGGAGCGGTCGGCCCGACGAGCTCGGTCGGAGTGGCCACACGGACCGGACCAAAGCACGTAAGGTCTGGTAGCCGTGGAAGCTGCAAGCCCCGAGACCGTCGGGTCCGACCGCCCGGAACCGGTGTTGTTGACCGAACCCGCCGACGGCGTACCGCCGGTGGTGGACACGCAGGCGGCGTTGCGCGCCGCCGCGACAGCGCTCGCCGCGGGCACCGGACCGGTGGCCGTGGACACCGAGCGCGCTTCGGGATACCGCTACTCGCAACGCGCCTACCTGGTGCAACTGCGCCGCCAAGGTGCCGGGACCGTGCTGGTGGACCCGATCGCGCTGCGAGGCGAGCTCGATCCGCTGGTGCCGGCGCTGGCCGACACCGAGTGGGTGCTGCACGCCGCCTCGCAGGACCTGCCCTGCTTGGCCGAGCTGGACCTGCGCCCGGCGCAGCTGTTCGACACCGAACTGGCCGGGCGGCTGGCCGGCTTCGAGCGCGTCTCGCTGGGCGCTCTCGTGGAGCGCATGCTCGGCTACCAGCTGGAGAAGGGGCACAGCGCGGCCGACTGGTCGCGGCGCCCGCTCCCCCAGGACTGGCTGGTCTACGCCGCGCTCGACGTCGAGCTGCTGGTCGACCTGCGCGATGCGATGCACGACGAGCTGGCGGACCAGGGCAAGCTCGAGTGGGCGTTCGAGGAGTTCGAGGCCGTTCGCACCGCCGAGCCCGCTCCCCCGCGCGCCGAACCGTGGCGCCGCACGTCGGGCATCCACCGGGTGCGCAACCCGCGGCAGCTGGCCGCCGTTCGCGCGCTGTGGCAGACCCGCGACAAGTTCGCCCGCGACCGCGATCTCGCTCCGGGCCGGGTGCTGCCCGATTCCTCGATCGTGCAGGCCGCGCAGGCCAATCCGAAGTCCGAGGCCGATCTGGTCGCGCTGCCGGTGTTCGGCGGTCGGCAGCAGCGGCGCCGGGCCTCGATGTGGTTGCAGGCGCTCCGGTCGGCCCGGCGGCTCGAGAACGACGAGCTGCCCGCCCCGGCCTCCCACAACGACGGCCCGCCCCCGACGAACCGGTGGGCCGACCGCGATCCGGACGCAGCCGCGCGGCTGACCGCGGCCCGTTCGGCGCTGGCGAAGATCGCCGAGGAGAACCGGCTGCCGGTGGAGAACCTGCTGCTCCCGGACCTCGTGCGGCGCACCTGCTGGACGCCGCCGGAAGACCGGAGCCTGCCCGCGGTGAAGGCGCTGCTGCGCGAGAAGGGCGCCCGCGGGTGGCAGCTCGAGCTGACCGCTGAAGCGATCAGCGAAGCGCTGCACGCCACCGCGCCCTCGGAGTGACCTCTGCTCGCTGATGGCACCACGGCTCACCGGCCGTGGTGCCGTCGGCGTCCGGGGAGTGGATGATCAGCGCTGGCCGTCCCGCGATCAACATGTGAGACACCCGACAGGGGTGGCCGTGTGGTTACCGGCGGGTAATAAGCGCTAGAGTGCGGTTACCGGCCGGTAAGTCTCCGCGCGGACCCGGCCGGTCACCATCCACCAAGCCAGTGAGGAGCACGCCGTGGCCGCACCTGCGTCGGCACCCGCCGACAGCCGCAGCCGCCCCGCGGTTCGGGACGTGGTCTTCGTCGACGGCGTACGCACGCCGTTCGGCAAGGCCGGTTCCAAGGGCATCTACGCCGAGACCCGCGCCGACGACATGGTCGTCAAGGTCATCCGTGAGCTGCTGCGGCGGCACCCGGAGCTGCCGCCGGAGCGCATCGACGAGGTCGGCATCGCCGCCACCACCCAGATCGGCGACCAGGGCCTGACCATCGGCCGCAGCGCCGCGCTGCTGGCCGGGCTGCCCAAGTCGGTCCCGGGCTTCGCCATCGACCGGATGTGCGCGGGCGCCATGACCGCGGTGACCACGATCGCCAGCGGCATCGCCTTCGGCGCGTACGACGTGGCGATCGCGGGCGGCGTCGAGCACATGGGCAACCACCCGATGGGCGAGGGCGTCGACCCCAACCCGCGCTACGTGTCGGACAAGATCGTCGACCCGTCCGCGCTGATCATGGGCTCGACCGCGGAGAACCTGCATGACCGGTTCCCGACGCTGACCAAGGAACGCACGGACGCCTACGCCGCCCTGAGCCAGCAGCGCTACGACGAGGCGCTGCAGGCCGGGAAGATCAGCCCGGACCTGGTGCCGGTGTCCACCCGCTCCGCCGAGCAGGGCTGGGGCCTGGCCACCGCCGACGAGCCGCCGCGCCCGGGCACCACCGCGGAAGCGCTGGCCGGGCTGAAGACGCCGTTCCGCCCGCACGGCCGGGTCACGCCGGGCAACGCCGCGGGCCTCAACGACGGCGCCACCGGCTGCCTGCTGGCCGACGCCGAGACCGCCGAGTCGCTGGGCCTGCCGGTCGGCATGCGGCTGGTCGGCTACGCCTTCGCCGGTGTCGAGCCCGAGGTCATGGGCGTCGGTCCGGTGCCGGCCACCGAGAAGGCGCTGGAGCGCGCCGGGCTGAGCATCGACGACATCGGCCTGTTCGAGATCAACGAGGCCTTCGCGGTGCAGGTGCTGGCCTTCCTGGAGCACTTCGGCATCTCCGACGACGACCCGCGGGTCAACCCGTGGGGCGGCGCGATCGCCTGCGGCCACCCGCTGGCCTCCTCCGGCGTGCGGCTGATGACGCAGCTGTCCCGCCACTTCGCCGAGCACCCCGAGGTGCGCTACGGCATCACCACCATGTGCATCGGCTTCGGCATGGGCGGAACGGTCATCTGGGAGAACCCGAACTACAACGCAGGAGGCGAGCAGTGACCGAATTCGCCGCGCTGTTCCCCGACGAGGTCGTCACCAAGGCGCACACCCGCCTCGTCGACGCGCCCGGCCTGGCCGGCAAGCTCGCGCTGATCACCATCGACAACGGCCACGACCACACCCGGCCGTCCACCTTCGGCCCGGGCGGGCTGGAAAGCCTCAACGCCGCGCTGGACGAGGCCTTCGCCGCCGAGCCCGCGGCCATCGCGGTCACCGGCAAGCCGTTCATCTTCGCCGTGGGCGCCGACCTGTCGGGCATCGGCCGGATCACCGAGCGCGAGCACGCGCACATGATCGCCAAGACCGGTCACGACGTGTTCCGCCGGCTGACCGAGTCGAAGATCCCGACCTTCGCGTTCGTCAACGGCGCGACCCTCGGCGGCGGTCTCGAGCTGGCGCTGTCCTGCCACTACCGGACGGTGTCGAAGTCCGCGGGCATGGTCGCGTTCCCGGAGTGCTTCCTGGGCCTGTTCCCGGGCTGGGGCGGCACCCAGCTGCTGCCGAACCTGATCGGTCCGGACGCCGCGGTCACCGTGATCATCGAGAACGCGCTGAGCCAGAACCGGATGCTCAACCCGAAGAAGGCCCACGGCCTGGGCATCTTCGACGAGCTGCTGGACAGCCCCGACTTCCTCGAGGAGTCGATCCGCTGGGCGGTCCGCGTGGTCAACGGCGAGCAGACCGTGTCGCGTCCGGAGATCGACCGCGGCAAGGGCTGGGACGACGCCGTCGCCCGCGCCAAGGGCATCGTCGAGTCCCGCACCCACGGGGCCTCCCCGGCGGTGACCAAGGCCGTCGAGCTGATCGAGCTGGCCCGCGGCAACGACCTCGACGCCGGCTACGCGGCCGAGACCGAGGCGCTGGCCGACGCGCTGATGTCCGACGAGCTGCGCTCCGGGCTGTACTCGTTCGACCTGACCCAGAAGCGCGCCAAGCGCCCGGCCGGTGCGCCGGACAAGTCGCTGGCCCGCGACGTCAAGAAGGTCGGCGTGGTCGGCGCCGGGCTGATGGCCGGGCAGCTGGCGCTGCTGTTCGTGCGCCGCCTGGAGGTGCCGGTCGTCATCACCGACATCGACCAGGAGCGCATCGACCGCGGCGTGGCCTACATCCACGGCGAGATCGACAAGCTCGCCGCCAAGGGCCGCCTGTCGCCGGACGCGGTGAACAAGCTCAAGGCCCTGGTCACCGGCTCGCTGGACAAGGCGGCGTTCGCCGACGCCGACTTCGTCATCGAGGCCGTGTTCGAGGAGATGTCGGTCAAGCAGAAGGTGTTCGCCGAGCTGGAGCAGCACGTCTCCGCCGAGGCGATCCTGGCGACCAACACCTCGTCGCTGTCGATCACCGAGATGGCCTCCCAGCTGCAGCACCCGGAGCGGGTCGTCGGCTTCCACTTCTTCAACCCGGTCGCGGTCCTGCCGCTGCTGGAGGTCGTGCGCGGCGAGAAGACCGACGACGCCTCGCTGGCCACCGCGTTCAAGGTCGGCAAGCAGCTGAAGAAGTCCTGCGTGCTGGTCAAGGACGCCCCGGCGTTCGTGGTCAACCGGCTGCTGACCCGGTTCATGGGCGAGGTCATCGCCACCGTCGACGAGGGCACGCCGTTCGAGGTCGCCGACAACGCCCTGGAGCCGCTGGGCCTGCCGATGACCCCGATGGTGCTGCTGCAGCTGGTCGGCCCGGCGGTCGCCCAGCACGTCAACGAGACGATGCACGCGGCCTTCCCGGACCGGTTCGGCATCAGCGCCAACATGCAGCGCTTCGTCGAGGCCCGCAAGGCCGCGGTGTGGACCACCGACGACTCCGGCAAGCAGATCGTCGACCCCGAGGTCGCGGCGCTGTGGGAGCAGGGCGATGAGCCGTCGACGACCGAGCAGGTCCGCGACCGGGCGCTGAACGCACTGGCCGAGGAGATCCGGCTCATGCTCGACGAGGGCGTGGTCGCCGAGGCTCAGGACATCGACCTGTGCATGCTCCTGGGCGCGGGCTGGCCGTTCTGGCTGGGCGGCATCACGCCGTACCTGGACCGGGCGGGCATCTCGGAGAAGGTCAACGGCAAGCGCTTCCTCGACCCGGGCGTGGCATCGGTCTCCGCCTGATCGAAGTGAGCTGATGCGGGGCCGGGACGACTCGTCCCGGCCCCGCTTTCCTGTGCGTGGCCGTGAGCCTTTTCTGGTGCTGTAGCCCCACAAAGTGCTCACGGAGCGGACCCTTCGTCAGGGTGCGGCGGGGAGTTGGACGGTGACCGCGAGGCCTCCGGTGGGGAGGGCTTCGGCTTGGACTCGGCCGTGATGGGCCTTCGCCGCTGCTTGGACGATCGACAGGCCCAAACCCGCTCCGCTGCGGGCGGTTCGTTCGACACCTGCTCGGCGGAACGGTTCGAAGAGGGCTTCCACCTGCTCCGGCAGGATGTTCGGCCCCGAGGACGCGACGCGCAGCGTTGTCCACCGCGGATCGCTGCCGATGACGACCTGCACCCAACCGCCGTCGACGTTGTGCCGCACCGCGTTCTCCAGCAGGTTGCCCGCGACCCGCTCCAGCAGCGCCGGGTCGCCCACCGCGAACGCGGGTTCACCGCTGCACTCCACCCGCAGCCCGCGCTGGCGGACCTCCGGTTCCACCGCCCGCCGGGCCCGCCCCGCCACCTCGGCGAGGTCGACCGGTTCGCGCACCGCCAGTTCGACACCTTCCGTCCGCGCCAGCAGGAGCAGGGACTCCACCAGGCGTTCCGCGCGGGCCGTGGCTTCGCGGACCACCTCGGCCATCCGGCGCAGCTCCGCCTCGTCGGCGTCGGGATCGGACAGCGTGACTTCCAGCTCCGTGCGGATCACCGACAGCGGAGTGCGCAGCTCGTGGCTGGCGTTGGCGACGAACCGGCGCTGCGAGTCGAAAGCCGCCTGCAACCGGTCGAGCATCTCGTCGAAGGTGTCGGCGAGGCGTGCCACTTCGTCGCGCGGACCGCTCAGCGCGATCCGCTCGTCCAGCGACTCGGCCGAAAGCCGCCGCGCGGTGGCCGTCACTTCCTGCAGCGGGCGCAGCACCCGGCCGGACACCGTCCACGCCAGCAATGCGGCAGCCAGCACGACGGCGACGAAAGCGCCCCCGCCGATGAGCAGGACCTGCTGCCGCGCCGAGTCGCGCAACGCCTCCCCCAGCAACGGCGCCGGCACGTCCACGCCGTGCACCCGGACGAGCGTGCCGTCCGGCAGCTGCGGCACCGCGGCCACCACGTTGCCCACCAGCACCCAGCCCAACCACAGCAGCAGACCGCTGACCACCGCGACCAGTCCGGTCGCGAGCAGCGTCAGGCGGAGCCGGAGGCCGGGCCCGCGGCGGGAGAACGACCGGGCGGACGCGCTCATCGGATCAGTCCCGGGCGTGCTCGGCGCGTCCCGCCGACGGCACCCGGTAGCCGGAGCCGACCACGGTCTCGATGACGCCCGGCTCCCCCAGCTTCTTGCGCAAGGTCATCATGGTGACCCGCACGGTCGTGGTGAACGGGTCGGCGTTCTCGTCCCAGACCCGCTCCAGCAGCTCCTCGGAGCTCACCACGGCGCCACCGGCCGACAGCAGGACCTCCAGGACGCCGAACTCCTTGCGGGTCAGCTCGATCTCGCCATCGCTCCGGTGAACCGTGCGCCGCGCCGGATCCAGCTCCAGCTCCAGCGCGGTGAGCAGCGGCGGCTGAGCGGGTGTCGCGCGCCGCCCCAGCGCCCGCACGCGGGCGACCAGCTCGGCGAAGGCGAACGGCTTGGCCAGGTAGTCGTCGGCGCCCAGGGACAGCCCGGCGACGCGGTCGGCGACCGTGCCGCTCGCGGTGAGCATCAGCACCCGGGTCAGCTCACCGGAGTTGATCAGCTCCCGGCACAGCTCGTCGCCGGACATGCCGGGCAGGTCGCGGTCGAGCACCACCACGTCGTAGCGGGTGATCGACGCCTTCTCCTGACCGCTCTCGCCGTCGTAGGCGACGTCCACGGCCATGCCGTCCCGCCGCAGCCCGCGAGCGACCGCGTCGGCCAACGGCTTCTCGTCCTCGACGACCAGGATTCGCACGACCTCACCCTGCCACAACGCCCAGGAACAACGACGCCGAACACGATCAATCCCAGCCCCCGCGGTCCTCCGCGCACATCGGCGTGTCGGACCCCGACACACCGACGGGCCGCAAATTCCATTGAAATCGAAGGTCCGATTTCAATGGAATTTGGGGCTGCGGTCGATAAGCCGGTGGGGGCGGGGGGC
>NZ_JBEOVY010000292.1:0-10155 GCF_040295745.1 Saccharopolyspora sp. NPDC002686 | reverse complement strand
AAATTGCGGAAGTTCTCCACAGGCCGGACCACCTGTCCACATCCTTCGGTGTGTCGGATCCCGACATCCGTTGGCATGTCGGGTGCGGACATGCCGAGGGACCACAGTTTCAATTGAAACTGCGGGAGGTCGTCGGTGTGTCGGGGGCGGACACGCCGGGGGTCACAGTTTCAATTGAAACTGCGGGTTGTGGGTGTGTTCGGAACTGCAGTTTCAATTGAAACTGTGGTGGCGGGGGCGGGATGCGGTGGGACTGCTGGAATCCGGTCCGGGGCGTTCAGGGACAATGGGGGCGTGAGCACCGAGCAGTCCTCTTCAGAGCGACCGTCCGAGGAGCCGGCGGACCGCGAGAACGTCGACGCCGAGCAGGCACCCGACGAGACCTCCGCCGCTGAGACCTCCGCCGACGCGCCCTCGGGCGAGACCGGCGAGAAGCCGCGCAAGTCGCCCAAGCTGCTGGCGCTGCTGTTCGGCGTAGCAGTGGTCGCGCTGGGGCTCGACGCCCTCACCAAGATCATCGTGGTCGACCAGCTGGAGGGCGAACCGCCGGTCGAGGTGTTCGGCGGGCTGCTCTACCTCGACGTGCTGCGCAACCCGGGCGCGGCGTTCTCGCTGGCCACCGGCATGACCTGGTTGCTGGCGCTGCTGGCCATCGCGGTGGTCGGCGTGATCATCTGGCTGGCGCCGAAGCTGCGCTCGCCCGGCTGGGCGGTCGGCCTCGGCCTGGTGCTCGGCGGCGCGTGCGGCAACCTCGCCGATCGCATCTTCCGCGCCCCCGGGCCGCTGCAGGGCCACGTCGTGGACTTCTTGTCCGTGCTGGCCCCCGGCGGTGCGGTGTGGCCGGTGTTCAACATCGCTGACAGCTGCATCGTCGTCGGTGGTGTGCTGGTCGTGCTGCTCTCGCTGCTCGGCCGCGACTACGACGGCACGGTGCACCGGCGGAAGAAGGCGGCGGAGAACAACTCGTGAGCGATCTTCGAAACTTGCCGGTGCCCGAGGGGCTCGACGGCATGCGGGTGGACGCAGGTCTGGCCAAGATGCTGGGCCTGTCCCGCAACGCGGTGGCCACGCTGGCCGAATCCGGTGACGTGCTGCTCGACGGCACCCCCGTCGGCAAGTCCGACCGGCTGGTGGCCGGGTCGTGGCTGGAGGTGACGCTGCCCGCGGCGCAGCAGCCGCTGCAGGTCGTCGCGGTCCCGGTGGACGGCATGAAGATCCTCCACCAGGACGACGACATCGTGGTGGTCGACAAGCCGATCGGCGTCGCGGTGCACCCGAGCCCGGGCTGGGAAGGCCCGACGGTGGTCGGCGGGCTGGCCGCGGCCGGCGTGAGCATCGCGACCTCCGGGGCCGCCGAGCGGCAGGGCGTCGTGCACCGGCTCGACGCGGGCACCACCGGGGTCATGGTCGTCGCCAAGAGCGAGCACGCGTACTCGGTGCTCAAGCGGGCGTTCAAGGAGCGCACCGTGGACAAGCGCTACCACGCGGTCGTGCAGGGGCACCCGGATCCCAGCCGCGGCACCATCGACGCGCCGATCGACCGGCACCCCCGCCACGACTACAAGTTCGCGGTGGTCACCGGCGGCAAGCCGAGCATCACGCACTACGAGACGGTGGAGGCGTTCCGCGCCGCCTCGCTGGTGGACGTGAAGCTGGAAACCGGCCGCACGCACCAGATCCGCGTGCACTTCTCGGCGATCAAGCACCCGTGCGTCGGCGACCTGACCTACGGCGCGGACCCGGTGCTGGCGCGGCGGCTGGCGATCACCAGGCAGTGGCTGCACGCCCGGAGCCTCTCGTTCGAGCACCCCGCAGGCGGTTGGGTGAGCTACGAGAGCGAATACCCGGACGACCTGCAGCACGCGCTCGACGAGCTCCGCGATCAGGACGGCTGAAGCAGGTACCGTGGCGGAAAGCGAGCTACCAACGGAGGGGGCTTGATGGCACAGTCGAGATCGTTCGAAGGCTCGGATGCGCCGACGCCGCCCACCGGCATCCCGGTGATCGACCCGGCAGCGGACGCCGAAACCCCGGCCAGCGGGTTCAACAGCCTCGGCGACGTGATCAACGCCGAGGACGTGGGCACGGCGGCGCCGTCGGTCCTCGGCGCACCGGAACCCACGCGCGCTCCAGGCGAGGCGGGGGACTGGCCGACGCTGGAGTACCGCAGCCGGAACAAGCCGGAGCGGCCCAAGCGGTCCAGCCCGCTGGACTTCTTCCGCCGGGAGAAGAAGGAGAGCTGAGCTCGCGTTCCGCAATTTCCATTGAAATCGCACGTCCGATTTCAATGGAAATCGCGGGACTCAGAGGGCTTTGAGCTCCTCGACTACTTCGCGGACCGAGGACTTGGCGTCGCCGAAGAGCATCGCTGTCCTCGGGTCGGTGTAGAGCGGGTTGTCGACTCCGGCGAACCCCGCGCGCATCGAGCGCTTCAGCACGATCACCGTCTTGGCCTGGTCGACGTTGAGGATCGGCATGCCGTAGATCGGCGAGTTCGGGTCGGTGCGGGCCGCGGGGTTGGTGACGTCGTTCGCGCCGATCACCAGGGCGACGTCGGTGCGGGCGAACTCGTCGTTGATCTCGTCCATCTCCTTGAGCTGCTCGTAGGGCACGTCGGCCTCGGCGAGCAGCACGTTCATGTGACCGGGCATCCGGCCGGCCACCGGGTGGATCGCGTAGGACACGCCGACACCCCTGTCGACCAGCAGCTTCGCCATGTCCTGCACCGCGTGCTGGGCCTGCGCGACCGCCATGCCGTAGCCGGGCACCACGATCACCTGCCCCGCGTAGGCGAGCTGGATGGCCACGTCGGCGGCGCCGATCGAGCGCACCGTCCCGCTGCTGGTCACCGGGGCGGACGAGGCCGTTCCGCCGAAGCCGCCGGCGACGATCGACGGGATCGAGCGGTTCATCGCCTTGGCCATCTGGTCGGTCAGGATCGAACCGGAGGCGCCGACGAGCATCCCGGCGACGATCATCGCCGTGTTGCTCAGCGCCAGCCCGGCCGCCGCCGCGGACAGCCCGGTGAAGGCGTTGAGCAGCGACACCACGACCGGCATGTCGGCACCGCCGATCGGCAGGACCACCGCGATCCCGGCCAACCCGGCCAGCACCAGCACCGCCACCAGCAGCAGCTCGGCACCGCTGCCCAGGCCGATCGCGACCGCGCAAACCACCGCGCCGACCAGCAGCAGCACGTTCAGCGGCAGCTGCAGGCGACCTACCGAGATCGGCCGGCCGGGCACGAGCTCCTGCAGCTTGCCGAAGGCCACCAGCGAGCCCCAGAACGAGATCGAGCCGATGATCGCGGCGAACAGCGTCGCGATCGGCACGAACGCCGGTTCGCCCTGGAACCCGGCGCTGTCCCGGAACTCGACCCAGGCGGTCAGCGCCACCGCACCACCGCCGACGCCGTTGAACAGCGCCACCATCTGCGGCATCGCGGTCATCTTCACCCGCCGCGCGGCCGGGACGCCGATCACCGTGCCGACGACCAGGCCGAACACGATCAGGCCCCAGTTGCTCAGGCCGGGGGTGAGCAGCGTGGCGACCACCGCGACCACCATGCCCGCGGCCGCGATCGCGTTGCCGCGCACCGCGGTCCGGGGCCCGGTCAGGCCCATCAAGCCGTAGATGAACAGGGCGAACGCCAGGATGTAGAGGACCGACCGCAGCGTGATCACTTCTCGGCGTCCTTCCGCGCGGGTTCCGGCTTGCGCTTGAACATGCCCAGCATCCGGTCGGTGACCAGGAATCCGCCGACGACGTTGATCGTGCCGAAGATGATCGCCACCAGCGCCAGCAGCTGCGATCCCAGGTCGCTCACCCCGGATCCGAGGACCAGCACACCGCCGAGCAGCACGATCCCGTGGATGGCGTTGGTCCCGGACATCAGCGGGGTGTGCAAGGTGTTCGGCACCTTCGAGATCACCGCGAAGCCGACGAACCCGGCCAGCACGAGCACCGCCAGATCAGCCAGGAACATCGCCCCTCCTCCCTGAGTCGGGCCGGGGTGAAGGGTCAGGCGTGCCCTTCACCTGGTTCTGATCGGGTGATGCAGGTGGCGGCCAGGACCTCGTCGGTGAAGTCGGGGGCGAGGCGGCCTTCGACCAGCATCAGGTCGAGCAGTGCTTGGACGTTGCGGGCGTAGAGCTCGCTGGCGTGCTCCGGCATGGTCGCCGGGAGGTTCAGCGGGGCGGCGATGGTGACGTCGTGGTGCACCGCGATCCGGCCGGGTTCGCTGAGCTCGCAGTTCCCGCCCGCCGAACCGGCGAGGTCGACGATCACGCTGCCCGGCCGCATCCGGCGGACCGCCTCGGCGGGCACCAGCCGCGGTGCCGGACGTCCGGGGACCAGGGCGGTCGTGATCACCACGTCGAAACCGCTGATCGCGGCGTTGAGCCGTTGGGCCTGCTCGGCGCGCTCGTCCTCGGTCAGCTCGCGGGCGTAGCCGCCTTCGCCGACCGCCGAGATGCCCAGGTCCAGCCACTTCGCGCCGACCGAACGCACCTGGTCGGCGACCTCCGGCCGCACGTCGTAGCCGGTGGTGCGGGCGCCGAGCCGCTTGGCCGTGGCGAGCGCCTGCAGCCCGGCCACGCCGACGCCGAGCACCAGCGCCGAAGCGGGTTTCACGGTGCCCGCCGCGGTGGTGAGCATCGGGAAGAAGCGGGTGCACTGGTCGGCGGCCAGCAGCACCGCGCGGTACCCGGACACGTTGGCCTGCGAGGACAGCGCGTCCATCGACTGGGCGCGGGAGATGCGCGGCACCGACTCCAGCGCGAACCCGGTCACCCCGGCCTCGCGCAGGCGCGGCACCAGGTTGGGGTCGGTCAGCGGGGCGAGGAAGCCGATGAGCGTCGAGCCGCGTTGGAGCTTGCCGAGCTCTGCCGTGCTGGGCGGGTTCACCTTGACCACCACGTCCGCCGACCACGGGTCGCCGAGGTCCGCGCCCGCCTTGGTGAACGCGTCGTCGGGGATCAGCGCGGCCTGCCCGGCGCCGGGTTCGACGACCACCTCGAGCCCTTGTGCGCACAGCCGCTCGACCACGCCGGGCACGAGCGCGACCCGCCGCTCACCGGCCAGCGACTCGCGCGGGACACCGACGCTGGTGCGACCGCCCTCCTGCGAGGTCATGACTCCAGATGTCCACAACGCGGACCAAACCGCAAGACCACACGCCCGCGTATCACCAGGACAGACGTACTCCGAACGGCGATCACCGGTATTCACACCGGCCGACCGGGGACTTGCCGATCGCTGCCGAGGCCGTCCCGTTGTTCCGCCTGATCAGAGCACGTGAGCACTTTGTGGTGCTATGGCGCCACAAAGTACTCACGTGCCTTGACCAGGCGGAACGATCCGCCGCGCGGAAGCAGGAGCAGGTGGAGACCGCTACAGGTCGGTGATGTCCCAGGTGAGGGTGCGCTGGGTGTCGCCGGGGCGGGGCGTCCAGCGGACCGCGGTCAGCTCCGTCGACTCCGGCAGGACGTAGACGGTGTGGCCGCCGGCCGTTTCGCCCGGCGGGACGCCGATGCGGTGCGGGGGCCGGGACGACAGCGACACCGGGGACTTCGCGATCGCGGAGCCGTCCGTGGTGATCAGCTCCAGGTACAGGTCCGGCAGCGAGGTGAAGGGCGTCTGGCCGCGGTTGGTCAGCTCGGTGTGCACCACGACCGCGCGCTCGCCGTCCTGCAGCTCGTAACCGGCCGCGGTGAACAGGAAGTCCGCCGGGTCGACGACCTCGACCAGCAGGATCGTGATCCGCTCGCCCTCCAGGCCTTCCACGTCGAGCTTGCTGCCGACCTTGCCGGTGCGCGCCGGCTGCTGCTGAGCGGGCTGCTGCGGTTGCTGATCACCGCGCGCCCACGCGGCCGATCCCGGCGGGCCCCAGACGTTCATCGGGTCCTGCGGAGCGGCGGGCTGCTGCGGGAACGAGGTCGGCGGCGGGCCCGGTGGGACGAACTGCTGCGGTCCGCTGGGCTGGCCGTAAGCGGGTGCGGGGAAACCACCGCTGTGCGCCGGGTAGCCGCCCGTCGGCTGCGGGAAGGAGCCGGAGTGCTGGACCTGGTGCGGACCGGACACCGGGTAGGGGCCGCTGGCCATGTTCTGCTGCGCGGCCCAGTGCTGGGCGGCGGCGACCGCGTTGCGGATTCCCTGGACGTCGCACTCGACCCCGACGATCAGCGGGAGACCGGTGGTGGAGAGGGTAGCGAGGCGCGCAGCGACGTCGCGCACGTCCATGCCGAGCCGACCGGCGATCTCGGGTACCGCCGCCCGGCCCATCTCGGCGACGACGCTCAGCAATCGCACATCTACGGGATCAGGGCCAGCCACGACGAACCACGCTACCCGCTCCGCAAACCTGGTGCGTGAACGGCACGTGGTTTCGTCCAGTTCTAGCGCGGGGCGTGATCGACCGCACCTGTTTCTGCTCGTCGTGGTGGAAAACGCTCGCAACGCCGGGGGAATCGGCGGTCACAGCGGGTGCGCGCGTTAGGCTGGCGGCTCTCCCCGAAGCTGTCGCGAAGGAGGACTTCCCCGTGCCTGTCGACCCCTTCGTCCACCTGCATGTGCACACCGAGTACTCGATGCTCGACGGTGCCGCGAAGGTGGGGGCGTTGTTCGCCGAGGCCCAGCGCCTCGGGATGCCTGCGGTGGGGATGACCGACCACGGGAACATGTTCGGTGCCGATGAGTTCTACCAGCAGGCGAAGAAGACCGGGATCAAGCCGATCATCGGCATCGAGGCCTATCTGGCGCCGACCAACCGCTTCCACAAGAAGCCGGTGTTCTGGGGTGAGGCGAAGCAGCGCGGCGCCGACGAGTTCGGTGAGGGCGGTGACGTCTCGGGTGCCGGTGCGTACACGCACATGACGATGGTGGCGCGCAACGCCACTGGTCTGCGGAACCTGTTCACGTTGTCCAGTCGCGCGAGTTTCGAGGGCATGTACCGCAAGCCGCGGATGGACCGCGAGCTGATCTCGGAGTTCTCCGAGGGCATCATCGCGACCACGGGTTGTCCGTCCGGGGAGGTGCAGACCCGGCTGCGGCTGAGGCAGTTCGACGAGGCGTTGCAGGCGGCGGCCGATTACCAGGAGATCTTCGGCAAGGAGAACTTTTTCCTGGAGTTGATGGATCACGGTCTGCCGATCGAGCGGTCGGTGCGCCAGGGTCTGCTGGAGATCTCCAAGAAGCTCGGTATTCCGCCGTTGGCCACCAACGACAGCCATTACGTGACCGTTGACCAGGCCGATTCGCATGGCGCGTTGCTGTGTGTGCAGTCCGGCAAGACGCTCAGCGACGAGTCGCGGTTCAAGTTCGACGGCGACGGCTACTACTTGAAGTCCGCTGAGGAGATGCGCGAGTACTGGGACTCCGAGGTTCCGGGTGCGGCGGACAACACGTTGCGGGTCGCGGAGATGGTCGAGTCCTACGAGGACGTGTGGGACTTCAAGGACCGGATGCCGCGCGTGACCGACGGCAGCGGCCGTTCCGAGCGGGAGTTGCTGGCTGCTGAGCTCGAGCAGTACTTGCCGACGCGTTATCCGAATGGTCCGACCGAGGAGTGCCGCAAGCGCATCCAGGTCGAGTTGGACGTGCTGGACACCAAGGGGTACTGCGCGTACTTCCTGGTGGTCGGTGACCTGACCCGGTGGGCGAAGTCGCAGGGCATCCACGTGGGGCCGGGTCGTGGTTCGGCCGCGGGATCGCTGCTGGCCTACATCCTGCACATCACGAACCTGGATCCGCTGGAGCACGGTCTGATCTTCGAGCGGTTCCTGAACCCGGAGCGCGACTCGCCGCCCGACATCGACCTCGACTTCGACGACCGGCGTCGTGACGAGGTGCTGCAGTACGCGATCAACAAGTACGGGCGGGACAAGGTCGCCCAGGTCATCACCTTCGGCAAGATCAAGACGAAGGCGGCGATCAAGGACTCGGCGCGTGTGCACCACGGCCAGCCGGGGTTCGCGATCGCGGACAAGATCTCCAAGGCGTTGCCGCCGCCGATCGCGGCCAAGGACATCCCGCTGTCGGGCATCGTGGATCCGCAGCACGAGCGCTACACCGAGGCCGCCGAGGTCCGCAGCCTGATCGAGACCGATCCGGCGGTGTCGCAGATCTTCGACACGGCGCGGGGCCTGGAGGGCCTGATCCGCAACGCCGGTGTGCACGCGTGCGCGGTGATCCTCTCGTCGCAGCCGCTGCTGGGCACGGTGCCGTTGTGGGCGCGTGATGACGGCTCGATCATCACCGGCTGGGACTACCCGTCGTGCGAGGCCATCGGTCTGCTGAAGATGGACTTCCTGGGCCTGTCCAACCTCACCATCCTCGGCGACGCGCTGCGGATGGTGAAGGAGAACCACGACCGGGAGATCGACCTGTCCAACCTCGCGTTGGACGACAAGGCCACTTACGAGCTGCTCGCCCGCGGGGAGAGCCTGGGAGTGTTCCAGCTCGAAGGTGGCGGCATGCGCGAGCTGCTCAAGCGCATGCAACCCACCGAGTTCGCCGACATCGTGGCCTGCAACGCGCTGTACCGGCCGGGCCCGATGGAGGTCAACGCGCACAACGACTACGCGGACCGCAAGAACGGCAAGAAACCGGTCGAGCCGATCCACCCCGAGCTGGACGAGCCGCTCAAGGACATCCTCGCCGAGACCTACGGCCTGATCGTCTACCAAGAGCAGATCATGGCGATCGCGCAGAAGGTGGCCGGTTACAGCCTCGGTCGAGCGGACATCCTGCGCCGCGCGATGGGCAAGAAGAAGAAGGAGGTCCTGGACCAGGAGTTCGAGGGCTTCCGGGACGGGATGCTCGCGCAGGGCTTCTCCGACGAGGCGATCGAGAAGCTGTGGGCGACGGTCCTGCCCTTCGCCGGTTACGCGTTCAACAAGTCGCACGCGGCGGGTTACGCCCTTGTGGCGTACTGGACGGCCTACCTGAAGGCGAACTACCCGGCCGAGTACATGGCGGGCTTGTTGACCTCCAACGGTGACAACAAGGACAAGATGGCCATCTACCTGGCCGAGTGCCGGCGGATGGGCGTCAAGGTGCTCTCGCCGGACGTCAACGACTCCAAGGACACCTTCGCCGCGGTCGGCTCCGACATCCGCTTCGGCATGAGCGCGATCCGCAACGTCGGGTCGAACGTGGTGGCCTCGATCGTCAAGTCCCGCCAGGAGAAGGGCCGCTACACCTCCTTCACCGACTTCCTGGACAAGTCGGAGATCCTGGCCTGCAACAAGCGCGTCATCGAGTCGCTGATCAAGGCCGGTGCGTTCGACTCGTTGGGGCACACCCGCATGTCGCTGGTGCAGCACCACGAGAACGCGGTGGACGCGGTCATCGGGTTGAAGCGGCAGCAGGCGATGGGCCAGTTCGACCTGTTCGGCGCCGACGATTCGGCCGACAGCGCGGACGCCTCGCCGCTGGCGCACCTGAACTTCACGCCGGAGGAGTGGCCGCGCAAGCAGCTGCTGTCCTACGAGCGGGAGATGCTGGGCCTGTACGTCTCCGCGCACCCGCTCGACGGGGCCGAGCGGCTGCTCGCGCCCTACCAGGACACCGGGATCGCGGATCTGGTCGGCGGTGAGCGGGAGTTCGGCGGCGGCAAGGAGCAGATCAAGATCGCCGGGATGATCTCGGGGATCCAGCGCCGCATCAACAAGAACGGCCACCCGTGGGCGATCGTGACCCTCGAGGACCTCGACGCCAGCGTCGAAGTGCTGTTCTTCCCGAAGTCCTACGAGATGTTCGCCGACTGCCTGGTCGAGGACACCGCGCTGGCGGTCAAGGGCCGCATCAACGAGCGCGAGGGCACCATCAGCGTCTTCGCCTCCGACGCGGTGCCGGTCGACATCTCGGCGGCCGAAACGGACCCGGGCACCGACCCGGCGTTCGTGATCAAGGTGCCGGTGGGCCGGGTGGACCAGTCCTTGGTGCTGGAGCTGAAGCGGACCCTCCAGGCGCACTCGGGCACGACCCCGGTGCACCTCAAGCTGCAGAGCCCCCGCGGCGTGACCCGCCTGGCGCTGTCCAGCGACTACTTCGTCTCGACGGAGAACGGCCTGCAGGGCGAGCTCAAGGGCCTCCTCGGAGCAGGCTGCTTCGAAACCATCTGACGCGCGGTGCGCCGGTCCGCAGCGGACCGGC
>NZ_JBEOVY010000291.1:0-10206 GCF_040295745.1 Saccharopolyspora sp. NPDC002686 | reverse complement strand
GGTGATCGCGCAAGTTCAATGGAAATCGAAGGTCCGATTTCCATTGAATTTGCGCGGATCCGCTCAGCGCAGGTCGGCGGGCGGATGGCCGAACTCGGCGCGGAACACCCGGGTGAAGTGCGCGTGGCTGGCGAATCCCCAGCGGTGCGCGATCCCGGCGATGGTTCGGTGCCGGGAAGCCGGATCGGCGAGTTCTCGCCGCGCCCGCGCCAACCGTCGCCGCTGCACGTACCGAGCCGGGGTATCGCCTTCGGCGGCGAACAACCTTCCCAGGTGCCGCACGGACATGCCGACCGCAGCGGCCACCCGCGCGGGCGTCAGCTCGTGGTCGCCGAGGTGGCGGTCGATGAAGTCCTTGGCCGCGAACAGCGGCGCCGCACCGCCGGTCGCCAACGCCCGCAACAGGTCCAGCGCGAGGTCGTCCGTCCCGTCGGACACCGACTCCGGCCGGGCGGCAATCCCCTCCAGCAAGGTGCGCAGCGACCCCAACCCCGGGCTGTCCACGCCGAACCGGATCGGGCTGGGCACTTCGGCGAACAGCTCGCGCGGGATGTCCACCAGCAACTGCCGCATCGGCGCGGAGAAGCCGAACAGGTACGACCGGCGCGTGTCGTACATAACCAGCTCGCCCGCGCCGAGGGTCAGGCAACCCTGCCCGTGGTAGAATACCGCCTCGCCGGAGAGCACCAGGCTGGCGAACACCGAATCCTTCGGCAGCGCACGACATGCGGCCGAGGTCCGCTCGACGACGTGCTCGTTGCCCGCGATGTCGGCCATCCGCAGCGCCCCGAACCGCACGTTGGTCTGGGTGGCCAGCAATCCCTGCTCGGCGTACGGCGAGCACTTCAGCCCGACCAGCGCGCGCCGGTTGTACTCCTCCCACGCGGCCACCCGGTCTGCCGGATCCACGTGGGCCGTGGACAACCGAGAGATCAGCGAGCCGGGCTGGGTCATCACGGCCTCCTGCGGGCGCCCCGTTGCCACGGCAGACTAACCCCGCGTCCGGGCGGCCTCAAGCAGCCGAGTAGCCGCCGTCCACCGGCACCACGGCCCCGGTGACGTAGCGGGCGGCCGGCGAGCAGAGGAACTCGATCACCGACGCGACCTCCGCCGGATCGCCGAGCCGGCTCATCGGGATCCGCGCCAGCACCGCGGCCGACGCCACCGGGTCGTCGAGCACGCCCCTCGCCAGCGGGGTGACCACGAAACCCGGTGCCACGCAGTTGACCCGCACACCGAGCGGCGCGAACTCGATCGCCAGCGAGCGGACGAGCTGGCCGACACCGCCCTTGCTCGCGCTGTAAGCCGGCCGGTCGGCGCTGCCGGTGAAGGCGAACATCGACGACACCGCGACCGCGGAACCGCCCGTCGCGGCCAGTCCGTCGCGAGCAGCGGTGCACGCGGTGAACACCGAGGTGAGGTTCACCGCGAGCACCTGCTCCCACACCTGCGGCTCGTACTCCCGCCGGTCGCCGCTGATCCCGGCGCAGGCGACCAGGTGCTCGACCCGGTCCACCCCGCCGATCAGCGCGCTCAGGGCGTCCCGGTCGGTCACGTCCTGCATCGCGACCGCGATCCGCTCGTGCACGGGCAGCTGATCCGGCTCCGCGGGCGGGAGCCCGATCGCCAGCACGTCCGTCCCGCTCTCGGCGAACCGCAGAGCGGTGGCCGCCCCGATGCCCGAAGTCCCGCCGGTGATCACCACCGTCACGGCCGCACCACCACCTTCACCTCGCCCGCACCGGCGCGCAGTCCGCGCTCCACCACCTCGTCGAGCGCCACCGTCGAGGTGACGATCCGCGAGAAGTCCACGCCGTCCGCGGCGAGCCGGATCAGCTCCGGGAACGTGTCCCGGTACCCGACGGTCGCGATGATGGACTGCTCGCGGTTGACGAGTGCGAAGGCGTCGAAGTCCAAGCGGCCGCCGAGACCGACGAGCACCACGCGCCCGCCCGCGCGCACCGCCGCCAGACAGGTGTCCAACGTGGACTGAACACCGACCACCTCGAACGCCACGTCCACCTCTGGCACATCGGGCCCGGTGCTGGTGGCGCCCAGTTCGACGGCCAGCTCGCGCCGGCCGGCATCCGGGTCCACCCCGTGGATCCGGTCGATGCCGAGCTGCCTCGCGAGCAGGACGACCAGCAGCCCGATCGGCCCGAGACCCACCACCGCGATCGACTCGCCGCGGCTGGCCCCGGAGCGGCGCAATGCGTGCAGCGCCACCGAAGCGGGCTCGAAAACCGCTGCCTGCTCGAAAGAAACACCCTCGGGCAGCACGTGCGCCATGTACGCCGGGATGGTGGCGTACTCGGCCAGACCACCGTGCCCCATCAACCCCGCGAACCCGAAGTGCGCGCAGATGTTGTACTCCCCCGCCCGGCAGCGGTCGCAGCGCCCGCACCGGTAGTGCGGCTCGACCGCCAACCGGTCGCCCTCGGCCAGGCCGCGCACGCCCGCGCCGACCGCGGTGACGGTGCCGCAGAACTCGTGCCCGAGCACCAGCGGCAACATCACCCCCGACTCCGGGTGCGGCGTCACGGGTATCGCGTGCGGCCCATCGGCGAACTCGTGCCGATCGCTGCCGCAGATCCCGCAATAGGCGACCCGCAGCTGAACCTCCCCCGGCCCGGGAGCCCGGACCGGCACCTCACCGATCCGGACATCCCCAGCACCGTGGTACACCGCAGCCAGTCCCGCCTCTCCGGGATTCACAGTGGGGGTTGATTCGGGTTTCAATCTTGCGTTTCGCGGTTTCTTGTGGCTGGTTTGCGTCACGTTCCCCTGAGGTGCGGTTCTGCAGGACTCGGTACTCATGCTTCCGCCTCCGCTCGCTGTCGCAGGAGCAGCGGTGCGGTTTCTCGCAATCCGAACGACAGCAGGACCACCACGACTGCGCCGCCGACCGCGATGAACATCGCCGCCTGCAGTCCCCACTCGTCGGAGGCCCATCCGGCGAGCACCGGTGCCAGGCATCCGCCGCAGAGCTCGCCGACGCCCATCACCAGTCCCAGCGCGGTGGCCAGCGCCCGGCTCGGCACTGCCTCGGCCGGGATCGTGGCCATGAACAGCGTGAAGCAGCCCAGCCCGGTGTAGGTGAGCACGACGATCACCCCGAGCAGCAGCTGCTGCTCCACCAGCACCACCGCCAGCGGGCACAGCGCGGCGACCGCCGCGAACGCGATCATCGTGCGCCGCCTGCCGATGCGGTCCGAGATCGCCGGGATGGCGAAACCCCACAGCACCCAAGCGATGCCGAAGCAGGCCATCACCGCGCTCATCGTGCCGGGCGAGTACCCCTTGGCGCCCGCCAAGTAGGTCGGCGCGAAGGTGATGATCACGACGAACCAGGTGAGGAAGCACGCCGCGATCGCCATGCACAGCACGATGTTGCGCTCGCGCAGCAGCTGCCCGAACGGCACCCCCGGACCGGATTCGGCGGTCACCTCCACGCGCCCACCGGGCGGGACCTCCCGCACCGAGCGCGCCACCCACGCCGCCAGCAGCAGCCCCGGCACGATCGTCAGCAGAAATGCCGCGCGCCAGCCCAGGTGCCCGGCGGCCCACACCACGACGACCGGCGAGACGATCCCGCCGAGCAGCCCGGCCGAGGACCCCTGCACCAGCCCCATGTTCAGGCCGCGCCGGCTCGGCCGGGACGCCTCGATCATCAGCGACTGGGCCATCGGCAGCACCGCGCCCTCGGCCAGCCCCATCAGCGCCCTGGCGATCAGCAGCCCGGTGAAGCCGGTCATCAGCCCGGACGCGGCCGAGCACCCCGAGAAACCGATGATCGCCGCGATGAGCAGCGGTTTCCGCTTCCCGATCCGGTCGGAGACGGTGCCCACGACCATCCCGGACAGCGCCCAGGTCAGCGCCAGCACCCCGGACAGCGCGCCGAGCTGGGTGTTCGACAGCGGGAAGTCCTCGCGGATCATCGGCGCGAGGAACGACAGCGCCTGCCGGTCGAAGAACACGAATCCGAACGACAGGAACAGGATCAGCAGCAGCCGGTTCTCGTAGCGGGCCGGGTTCATGGCGGCGACCCGGTCAGCGGAACAGCGAGTTGACGTAGTCCGCGCCGAGACCGACGGCGTCGTAGTGCTTGCGGCACAGCTCGATGTAGTCGTGGACGTCGAAGTAACCGGTGGTGTTGCCGTCCTCGTCCAGCCAGATCAGCGGGCCCTTGACGATGAACATCGCCTTCATCGGCTCCTCGCTCTCGTAGGCGACCAGGGTGTGCCCCTCCCCCGGCGCCTCGTAGACGAAGTCGCCGGCCGAGGCCGTCCACGGCCGCTCCAGGTAGCCCCACTTGCCGGAGATCGTGTAGGCGAACACCTCGTGCGGGTGGTAGTGCCGGTTGACCAGCCCGGCCGACTTGGCCCGCAGGACGTCGGACCACGAGTTGTCCTTGACGTTGATCCACAGCGGCCGGGAGCCGACGGTGTCGGAGAACGGCGCGTAGTAGCGGTCGTCGTCGGTGGCCACCTGGGACAGGTAGACCTCGGGCTGGGCGTCGGGCTTGAAGGAGTTCTCGATCGGCTTGAGGTCCTTCCAGAACTCCGTGGTGGGCTGCTCGGGCATCTCCGCCGCCTCTCTCGAATCGGTGCAGGTCCTGGCATCCAAACCCGTCGGCGGTCACCGGGTCTTCCCGCTGGCGGACACGTCCTTGCCCGTGGCGGACATCGGTTCCAACGCCTTGTAACAGCTGCTACATTCTCGGGCGTGACAGAAGCAGCCCCGCGTTGGCTGGTCCTCGTGATCAAGGTCCCGACCGGACCGTCGCGGCACCGCGTCGCCGTGTGGCGGGAACTCCGCAAGATCGGAGCGCTCTCCCTCGGCCAAGGCGTGTGGAGCGTGCCCGACGTGCCGGTGTTCGCCGACGGCATCGCCCGCGCCGTCGAGCTGACCCGGCAGGCCGGTGGCCAAGCCCTGGCCCTGGACGCCGCCGGGCGCGGCGAAGCCGATGCCGCCGCGCTTCAGGAGCAGTTCACCGCGGCGCGCTCGGAGGACTGGACCGAGTTCCTCGCCGATTGCGGCAAGTTCGAGGCCGAGATCGCCAAGGAGATCCGCAACGCCAAGTTCACCCTGGCCGAGCTGGAGGAAGAGGAGCAGTCCCTCGAGCGGCTGCGGCGCTGGCACCGCGACCTGACCGCCCGGGACGTCTTCGGCGCCCCGGAAGCGCCCGAAGCCGCCGAACAGCTCAAGAAGTGCACGGCGGTGTGCGAGGACTACGCCGAACGCGTCTTCGGTGCGCTGCACAACTCGAACGGGGCGATCTGATGAGCACGCCCCGCCAGATGTGGCCGCTGTACGCGGCAGGCTTCACCACCGCCTTCGGCGCCCACGGCATCGCCGCGAACCTCGGCGGCTTCTCCGCTGACGCAGTCACCTCCCTGCTGGTGCTCGGCGGGCTGCTCGCCCTCTACGACGGCGCCGAGGTCCTGCTCAAACCGCTGTTCGGCGCCCTCGCCGACCACATCGGCGCCCGCCCGGTGCTGATCGCCGGCCTGCTCGGCTTCGCCGCCGCATCGGCGACCTACGTCATCGCCGACAGCCCCGCCTGGCTGTGGGTGGCCCGCCTGGGTCAGGGCGCCGCGGCGTCGGCCTTCTCCCCCTCCGCCTCCGCGCTGGTCGCCCGGCTCAACCCGTCGGCCAAGCACGGCCGCGCCTTCGGCTCCTACGGCTTCTACAAGTCCATCGGTTACACGCTGGGCCCGCTGCTGGGCGGCGTCCTGGTGTGGACCGGCGGGCTCTGGCTGCTGTTCGCGGTGCTGGCGCTGCTCGGCCTGGGAGTCGCCATCTGGGCCGCGATCGAGGTCCCGGCGACCCCGCCGCTGCCCAAGACCCGGCAGACGGTGCTGGACCTGGTGCGGCGCCTGACCGACCCGGCGTTCCTCGCCCCGACCGCGGCGCTGGCCGCGGCGACCGCCGCGCTGTCGGTGGGCGTGGGCTTCCTGCCGGTGACCGGCCGCCTGGCCGGGCTGGGCCCGATCGCCACCGGAGCCGCGGTGTCGGTGCTGGCCGCCTGCGCGGCCGTCGTGCAGCCGAACGCCGGGCGAGCGCTGGACACCGGGCGGCTGACCCCGCCCCGAGGCATCGCGATCGGCCTGGTGATCGCCGCGGTGGGCCTGCTCTGCGCGGTGGTTCCCGGCCTGCTCGGGGTCCTGCTGGCCGCCGCGCTGATCGGCGTCGGAACCGGCCTGATCACCCCGCTCGGCTTCGCCGCGCTGGCTGCGTCGACGCCGCAGGAGCGGCTGGGCCAGACGATGGGTGCCGCCGAGCTCGGTCGCGAACTCGGCGACGCGGGCGGCCCGCTGCTGGTCGCGGCGGTCGCCACGCTCGCGGGCCTGGCCTCCGGCTACCTCGTGCTCGCGGTGCTGATCGCCCTCGGGCCTGCGATCGCCTTCGGCCTGCGCACCGCGCGCCTACGTCAGCGGACGTAGCCGAGGTTCAGCTCCGCATCGGATGAGCTGATCACCCCTGTCGGCCACGCTTCAACGAGCTGCCCGACAGGAGGGATCCCATGACGACCACGACCGCACGCCCCAGCGGCCAGCGCAGCCGTCGACTCAGCGCTCGCGGCCGCAAGGCGTTCCTCGCCGCGCACCTCCTGGCCGCAGCCGCGTGGTTCGGCATCGACCTCGCCGTCGGCATCCTCGTCGTCACGGCCATGGTCACCGACTCCCCCGCGACCGCGGGTGCCGCGCTGCAAGCGGTCGGGGTCTTCGCCGTCTGGCCGATGCTCACCGCCGCCGCCCTGTGCCTGACCACCGGCGCCGTGCTCGGGCTGGGCAGCAAGTACGGACTGCTGCGGTACTGGTGGGTGGCGGTGAAGCTCGGCATCAACGTGCTCTTCGCGGTCCTGATCGTCGTCGCGCTGCGCCCGCTCATCGACCAAGCGGCCGACGCCGGCACCCACCTCGCCGGAGGTGGTACCGGCGCGATCCCCACTCTCCTGCTGTACCCGGTGGTGGTCGGGCCGAGCCTGCTGCTCACCGCCTACCTGCTGTCGGTGTTCAAACCGTGGGGCCGGATCCGGTGAGGCGGCATCAGGGCAGCTGGAAGCCGAACGGCAGCTCCAAGCGGTGCGCGGCGAGCAGCTCGGCGTCGGCCAGGATCTCGGCGGTGGGCCCGTCGGCGACCACCGCGCCGTCGTCGATCAGCACGCTGCGCGGGCACAGCTGCCAGGCGTAGGGCAGGTCGTGGGTGACCATGAGCATCGTGCCGCCCCAGTCCAGCAGCACCTCGGCCAGTTCGCGGCGGGCCACCGGCTCCAGGTTCGACGACGGCTCGTCCAGCACCAGGACCTCCGGGTCGCAGGCCAGCGCGGTCGCCAGCGCGACTCGCTTGCGCTGGCCGCCGGACAGGTGCAGCGGCGAGCGGTCGGCGTGCTCGGCCATCCCCACCGCCGCCAACGCCGAGTCGACCCGTTGTGCCAGCTCAGCGCCCCGCAGACCGAAGTTGGCCGGGCCGAACGCGACGTCCTCGCGCACGGTCGGCATGAACAGCTGGTCGTCGGGGTCCTGGAAGACCAGCCCCACGCGGCGGCGGATCTCGGTCAGGTTCCGCTGCTGCACCGGCAGCCCGCCCACTTCGATGCGCCCCGACCCGGCGCGCAGCACGCCGTTGAGGTGCAGCGTCATCGTCGTCTTGCCCGCGCCGTTGGGCCCGAGCACGGCGACCCGCTCCCCGCGCTCGACGCGCAGGTCCAGGCCGCGCAGCGCGCGGTGCCCGTCCGGGTACTCGTAGGTCAGCCCGGCAACCTCCAGCGCCGCAACGTGTTCCGGCGCCGCAGCGCGTTCGGGCGAGGTCTTGCTCAGGCTGTCCACAGCGCGGCTCCCAGGAGAACAGCGGCGACGGCGGGTGCGGTCATGCCCCACCACCACATCGCCGACGACGTGCGGCGCGACTCGCCGAGGTCGGGCATCGCGCCGCGCCACCCCCGCGAGACCATCGCCAGGTGCACCCGCTCACCCCGCTCGTAGGAGCGGATGAACAGGCTGCCGATGCCCCGCGCGGTCGCCCCGACCTGCCACAGGAATCGCGGGTCGTGCCCGCGGCAGATGCGGGCGATGCGCATCCGCTCCGCCTCGGCCACGATCACCTCGGCGTAGCGGAGCATCAGCGTGATGATCGTGATCAACGACTTCGGCGCGTGCAGCCGCTGCAAACCCACCACCAGCTCGCGCGGCGCGGTGGTGGCGGCCAGCAGCAACGACGTCGCCAGCCCGAGCGTGCCCTTGACCAGGATGTTCCAGCCCGCCAGCAGCCCCTCGACGGACAGCGGCAAGCCCGCCACGTCCGTCGTCGCGCCACCGGCGGTGAACGGCAGCACGAGGGCCAGCACCACGAACGGCACCTCGATCAGCAGGCGGGCGGCCAACCAGCGCGGCGGGATCCGCGCGAGCAGAGCCAGCGCGGCCAGCAGCACCGCGTACCCGCCGAACGCCCAGAACACCTCGCGCGGGGTCGCCACCACGCACAGCACGACCAGGAACGCGGCGATGATCTTGACCTCCGGCGACAGCCGGTGCAACGCCGAAGCACCCGGCAGGTGCAATGCGCTCGCGTGACCGGCACCCACCGCTACTCGCTCCCGGTCCGCCGGCGAAGCCCCCAGAACAGGCCGCCGGCCGCGATCAGGGTGACCACCGCACCGATCACGCCGGCGAGTCCGGTCCAGCGGTCGTCACCGCCGACGGTGTAGTCGGCCAGCGGACCACCGGAAAGAGCGTGCTCCTGGGTGTTCTGCGCGATGCAGTGCCCGGTCAGCTGCTCGCCCCGGTCGGTCTGCACCACCTCGCAGCCCTGCTGGGTCACCGCGTCCAGGCCGTCCGGGTCGGAGTCGGCGAAGTAGGCCACCCCGCCGGCGATGACGAGCACCACCAGTCCGAACACCAGCAGGAACCGTCGCATCCCCGTCACCGCACGGCCTCCTTCTCAGCACGAGCACCGCGCAGCAGGTGGACCAGGTCCGGCCGCACAGCCGCCACCGCACCGACGGTGGCAGCGGTGATCACGCCCTCGCCCAACCCGATCAGGCAGTGCACCCCGACCACAGCGATCGCAGCGGTGCCCGTGCCGTAGCCGGCGGCACCACCGATCGCGTACTCGAGGACGAAACCCCCGGACGCCGCAACGGTGTTCACCCAGGCCGCGACGAACGCGGTCACCAGCAAACCGCCCCTGCTGCGGGTGGCCACGCGGCGCAAGGCCAGCGCGACGAGGTAGCCGACCGCAGTGCCGATCAAGGCCATGTTGGTGATGTTCGCGCCGAGCATGGTCAGCCCGCCGTCGGCGAACAGCAGCGCCTGCACCACCAGCACGATGGCCACGCACAGCGCGCCCACCCACGGCCCGGCCAGGATCGCCGCCAGCGCACCGCCCAGCAGGTGCCCGCTGACGCCCGGCAGCACCGGGAAGTTGATCATCTGCGCGGCGAACACGAACGCGGCCACCAGACCGGCCATCGGCGCGGTCCGGTCGTCGAGGTCACCGCGCGCCTTGACCAGCGCCAGCGACAACCCCGCCACCGCGACAGCGGCGAACAGCACCGCCGTCGGTGCGCTCAGCAACCCGTCGCTCATGTGCATCGCGAGCGTCTCGGTCCGCATCTCGCACCCTCCTGCACGTCCAACTGCCCATCGAGGGTAGTTGCCCGCGAGGTGCTGTCACCAGACCTTGGCAAGAGGCGATGATCGCATTCTCACCAGCGAAAACAGACGACCCGGGCAAAAGCACCCGGGTCGTCCGCAAGTCCTTCCGATCAGTCTCTGACGGCCAGCGCCAGTTCGCCGTTGGCGTCCCGCTCGGCGTCCAGCGTCTTGTCCCCCAGCAGGGTGGCGACCTGCGGTTCGAGGAACACCCGGACCCCGGACTCCTCGATCACCTCGTCGCCCTCCTGGGGCGCCTCGGCGATCGACGCCTGCAGTCCGTCCCCGGCCGGCGCGATGCGCAACCCGGAGCCTTCTTGAGAGTCACCACCGACGAGGACGAGCTTGATGACCTCGGCGGCGCTCTCACTGATGGTGAGCATGATGCTCAACTCCCTTGTCGGAGCCGGTCAGGTGAAGGGGCCACCGTGTCATCCGGTCGGCCCAACACGCAAACCAGTCGCCGAAGCTCGGCGTCGGACAGCTCGCTCAGCGCGGCTTCACCACCCACGATCGCGTCGGCCAATTCCCGCTTGTGCACGAGGAGTTC
>NZ_JBEOVY010000290.1:0-10210 GCF_040295745.1 Saccharopolyspora sp. NPDC002686 | reverse complement strand
GAGCCCGGTCCGCCGACCGCAGGCCGGGCGTGCGGCTGGCGCCGGTCCCGGACCGGGCGCGGGCGGTGGGGCGGCGGCCGCGGTTGGGCGCGCGCGGAAGGCAGGCGGCCCCGCAGGAGCCGGAGAAGTAGAGACCTTGAGCCCGGAGGTCCCGACGCCACTGGTTGGCTGTGCGAGCCATCGAAGAACGGTGCTGGGCACGTAGCCGAGCTGGTCGCCTTACCACTCCTGACGAGCTCGTACGCTCGATCGTGTATCGGGTTTCCTGCTTGTGGCTGATTTGCCGGAGGGTTTGACGCAACATCAGAATCGCGTCGCAGAGTCCCGCTTAAAAGAATCAACCCGAGTCATTTTGTAGTTTCCGGAGGCGGGTCGAAGTAATTCGCCGGAGACGACTACCCTTGCACGATCGCTATTTGCTTGGGAGGCAACCCGATAGAATCTGTCATTCAGTGTCATTCGAACGTTTCGTACATTATCGTCGATCACTGCTGAAACGGTGACGTCGCCGTCGTCCTCTGAAACAGGGCGTTTGAGCGCCACTACGGTACCGTAAATTACCTCATCTGACACCGTTTCGGCTCGTCGCAGCCTCTGTCCAATACGGGCAACAGCTGCAGCCTGATCCACTGAGAACGAGAATCGGTTGATTGTTGCTGGCTTTCGACGATTGGTTGCCCAGCCGAAGTTGATGTCAAAACGTGCAATTCCCTCGGTGTTGAGAATCTTCGAGATCGCGGCACAGGTCTCAGAGCTGAGTCCTTCAAGGACGGCTGTTGTCAAAGCTTGACCGTCCGCAACGCGCTTCTGCGAAGCCAATTCCGAGAGCTCATTAAGCGAAGAGTGCAAAGTACCAAGTACGCGCCTTGGGAAGAGCGTCCGTTCGGACTCTACATTTAGATCAAGAGTGGGATCCTCATGAAAAGAGTCAAGGCTCGGCAGATCGTTTACGAGTGGGATCACATAACTACCACTTTCGGGCGCAACCGCTTGCAAACGTTTCGCCATATCGCGAGCCGCTTTTGGTCTTGATCTACCATGATAACTACGCCGACGCAGGGTCGAACAAGCAGAAGCAACGACAATTTTGCTAATTTGATTGTAGGCCTGGGTGGTGTCGGATAGAGGAAGTCTTCCCCTTTGGATACCCTCGCCGTCCATGCTGAAGGCGATTCGATCTTCAGACCCCTGTGAGATCTCCTGCTCAACTTCTGATATCGATATTTGCAGGTGATTGCTAAGATCTGAAAAAAGGTTTCTAATGCGCCGGGAGTAGTCGCTTGCCCTAGTATTTAACGGCAGTAGGACTTCGGAGGCGTCTGTCCCTTGGCCGGTAGCCCAGACCTCAAACCTGTCGCCGATACGCTCTTCTCTTGACCATCCGTGCCTGTCGAGATAGCTGCGGATCTCGCGAGGGGGCACTGCGGACTCGTCGGCGTCGGTGTAAGTCATACCTCACCCCTCCGTGACTTCCGCAGGGCTGTCACCAAGAACTCGGGTGTCACCCGATTGGACCTGTTTACGTGGACTACCTGGCTGGAGCTGTTGCCACTCTGCTTTAGCCCGGATATCTTGGCATAATATCCTGACTTGCGCAAAACCAGCTCGGAGTCTGTTTGACGTGCCCAGTCCTCCCATTTTGCGGGCATTTCTACAACAAATAGGTATCCGGGCACTGTTCGTTCCGGGTCGGCCAATTGGTTGTACGAGTGAACAGGCAAGTCGTAACTAATTATTTTATCTGGATCTCTCTGTTTCATACCTTTCATTTGGACATCAACGCGGAACGGGCCATCTACCAGTTCAAGGTCGACTCCGAAATAGTCTACCTTTCTTACCTCGACCGCGACTCCAGCTAGAGAGGCCAGTGCTTGAATATATGCAACACTGAAATGTTCTTTGCAGGCATCCTCTGGCAGCCTCGCTCGCTCCATAATGCGGAGGTTAACCCCCTGGTCTTGTGGGTGGGATGGCTTTGATCATCATTCACTCATCCAGCCCAGCGGGGCTTATTTGTGGCTTGGACCAACCGGCCGATAGGAGACGTCCGGTTGGAGGTGCGCGCAGCACCCTGCACCCTTGTGCTTGTTCGCATGTCTTTTTACCGGGCGCGGGAGATAGGGAAGCGCATCTCCCTCGATGCGGGTCGGCTCCTGTACCTGCCCGCTGTCCTTCCTCCGTGTCCAGTCGGCGCCCGCCAAGGCATACCTCTGCGAGTCCACGCATCAGGACTCGGCAACTTCGCTACCGCGTCTGACGCCGGGGTGGGCCGGGGTTGCGACCCTGGGGAAGGAATCCGCACTTTACCCTCACAAAACCACACGAAATGACCGCAAACGATGCATCGTGATGAACATTTGCTATCGCGACCTGTGCAGGTAGTGGTAGGTGTTGAGCAGTGACCGCAAACAACCGCAGGTGTGGCCTCAGAATCCGCGGGTTCAGGGTTCGATCCCCTGGCGACCCACCAAAACCCCAGGTCACAGACCTGGGGTTTCGCATGTGCGGAACCGGGGGCCGGGATGCCGATGATCGTGTGGTGGCGCAAGCCGCCCAGTGGCAAGGGGCGACCCGACGGTCGGGCCCTGCTCGTGGCGCGCGTGTGCGTCGTCGGCCCTTGGGTCTACCTCGCGCTCTTCCTCCCGGTGGCGATCCTGGCGCCGATCACGGCGCTGGCCGGCTTCTGGGGGCTGCGGCTGGTGGTGGTCCTGGCCGTGGCGGGCCTGGTCGCCGTGGTCGTCCGGCACCCCCACGACGATCAGGACGGCGACCTCACCTTCACCCTTGGCTTCGGGTCGGTGCTGCTGGTGGTGCCCGCCCTCGCGGGCGCGTACTGACCGCTGGCGCTGCTCCCGCTGATCGTGCCGATCCTCATGATCGCCGCAGCGATCCGCAGGCGCCTGCGTCGATGAGCGCGCGGGCCGGGAAGAACCGTGTCCGAGAACGAGCGTGCTGGATGAGACCGTCCACTTAGGACCAGATCGTAGGTCGTTGCGTCACAACTCGTGCACCGCTGCTCGCAGTGCCGAAGCCACTCGGTGGGCGTCGGTTGCGGTGGTCTGCCAGTTGCTGAAGGCGGCTCGCAGCGCGGGCACGCCGTCGAGGACGGTGGGGGTCAGGAAGGCCTCGTCGACGATCTGCTCGGTGAGCGCGGAGAGCCGTTCGGCGGTGGGGTCGTCGGCGAGGGTGAAGCAGACGACGTTCAGGCGGACGGGTGCCAGGAGTTGCAGACCGGGGGTGCTGTCGACGGCGTCACCGACGGTGCGTGCGCAGGCGATGCACCGCTCGGTGATCTCGCGATACCCGTCCCGCCCGTAGGCGCGCAGGGTGAACCAAGCGGGGATGGCGCGCAGGCGGCGGGAGTTCTCCGGGGTGAGGTTGGCCGTGTCGGGGGTGTCCCCGAGCGGGCCGAGGTAGGCCGCCGCGTTCTGGAAGACGCGCGTCTGCAGGTCGGGGCGGCGGGTGAACTGCACAGCGCTGTCGTAGGGGACGTTCAGCCATTTGTGCAGGTCGATGCAGATGGAGTCGGCAAGGTCGAGGCCGTCGACCAGGTGCGCGTGCTCGGGGGACAGGGCGGCGAAGGCGCCGAACGCGGCGTCCACGTGCAGCCAGAACGGGTAGCGCTCGCGCAGCCCGGCGATGGCCCGCAGGTCGTCGAAGTCGACGGTGTTGACGGTGCCCGCGTTGGCGATCACGATGCACGGGCCCTCGCCCTCGGCCAGCGCGCGCTCCAGCGCTGCCAGGTCGACGGCTTCCCTCCCGGGCAGGGTCGGCACCTGGACCAGGGATCGGCGCCCCAGGCCGAGCACGGACAGCCCCTTGGCCGCGCTGGAATGGGCGGCCCCCGAGAGCACCCGCACCGCGCCGAGCGCGCCCGCTCCGTGCTCGGCGGGTGAGACGCCCTGCTGTTCTCCGAGCCATTCGCGGGCGACGGCGAGGCCGACGGTGTTGGACATGGTGGCGCCGCTGACGAAGGTCCCGCGCTGCTGGTCGGACAGGCCGAACAGGGACCGCAGCCAGCCGATCGCCTCGCGCTCCAGGTGTTGCCCGGCCGCGTCCAGGGAAGTGAAGGAGTTCTGGTCCCAGGTCGAGGTCATCCAGTCGCCGACCAGCGCGGCGGGCGTCACCCCGCCGGTGACGAATCCGAGGTACCGCGGTCCAGCGCTCGTCGACAGCGCCGGTTCCCAGCGTGCGGTGAACTCCTCCAGCGCGGTCCGCAGCCCAGCCCCCTGCGCGGACAGCGGGGCCGGTTCCGGCAGGGGAGCTGCGGGCACGACCTTCCGCTCGGAGAACTGGGAGAGCACGTCGGCGGCGTGCTGCTGGACGGCCGCCAGCTGCTGCGGCAGCTCATCGCGGTCCGTGGCGAGTCGCGGGTGCATGGAATGGCTCCGTTCGTGGTGTCCGAGCACGACCGTACGGAGCCTCCCGGCCCAGCGCCTGGTCCAATTCCGGGAAACTGGACTCGAGCCGATCAGCTGGTGCGGCACCGGGACCAGCGCCGGAAGGTGCGGAGAAAGCGGCGCGCCTCCGCTCTGCGATGTCAGAGCGGAGGCGCGCAGTTCAGTTCGTGCTCGCCCGGCCTACTTCTTCATGCTGCGAGCGATCAGCGCCACGACCGCGATGATGACGATCAAGACACCGACCATGACGAGAATCTCGTAGACCCCAGGCATTCCAAACATGCCCGCAAGTGTCCCATGAGGACGTCCCCGACCGTCGAGTCCCAGTTGCGGGTACGGCGATCCCGCTGAGCGATCAGCCGCGTTCGGAGGGTGTCCATAGAGGATTCACCAAGAGGTTCTTGCGGACGAGACCGGCAGCGGGCCCGCGATTTCGGTGGGGTCAGGCGGTGCGGTGGTGGGCTGCTGCGCGGATGCCGAGGAGGAGGGGGAGGGAGCCGACCTCGCGGATCACGGTGGGGAGGCTCGGGGCTTCGAGGATCGGGGTTCCCGTGCGGAGTTCGGCGCCCAGGGCGGCGAGGTCGATCTCGAGGAAGGTGACGTCGGAGCTGTACAGGCGCTCCGCGCCTCGTGGTGCCGTGCCGCGGATTTCGGTGCTCGACACCGACAGCTCGGTCAGGCCGAAGAACTCCGGTTTCGCGCCGCGTTCCATCCAGCGCGCGAAGCCCGTCATCTCGGTGCCCGCGATGGCGTCCGGGCGCACGCCCGTCTCCTCGCAGAACTCGCGCTCCATGCCCGCTCGCAGCACGTCGGCCAGGGTTTCGCGCGCTTCGCCGTCGGCGTCGGTCAGGTCGCGGGGTTCCAGGGATCCGCTGCCGGACGGGGCCTGCAGCAGCGGGCTGGCCGTGTTGCGGTCGGACTGGCCCACCAGGAGCAGCAGGCCGTCGGTGGTGAACGCCAAGGTGGAGATCCCCACGACGTCGGACAGCACGCTGGCCGCCAGGGTGACGATCCGGCCGGACGTGTCGGTCAGCAGGCGGCGGCGCGGGTCGAGGTCCTCGCCCGTCTCCCGGTTGGTGATGCGCATCGTGCACAGCTCGTTGGAGCACTGGAAGTCGAAGTACCGGGCGCGGTGCAGCTGGATCTCCGCCTCACCTACCCCCGGCAGCGGCTCGGTGCGCATGCCCACCACCGGGCCGTTGAACAGCAGGCGCCCGCGGGCCCGGATGGGCAGCACGTGCGGGGCGGTGGCGCGCAGGAGCGGCGGCAGCCGGTAGGGCTCGTCGGCCACCCGCACGGTGAACCGCCGCTTCCGCAAGCTGTCGTCGATCTGGTCGCTGATCAGCGCGGTTCCGCGGTTGGGCAGGTAGCAGTACTCGGCGTCCGGGTACGCGGCCGGAGGCGGGAACGCCTCGTGCGGGAACGGCGCGGCGATCAGCGAGAAGTCGTGGGAGGACCAGCGCCGCCGCAGGTTGCGCAGGTCTCGCACGAAGGTCGCGGACCCGAGCAGCAAGGCGATCACCGAGATCACGACGCCCACGGCGCTGGGCAGGATGGTGACGGCGCCGAGCAGCACGCCGAGTGCGGAGACCAGCACGGGCCATTCGCGGACCGCCAGGAACCACGTGTAGTCGGCCTTGGAACGCGTGCGGCGCAGCAGCTTGAACAACCGATTCTCCCGAGAGTTCCGGAACTCGGCCACAGTAGGGCAAGCGGCGCTCGTCGCGGGAGGTTTCGCCGGGAATCGACATCGGGGTGGGTTCTGCGGCGAACCCACCCCGATAGTCCTAAGTGGACTCAGTCCTTGATGTCGGACGGGTGCTTGGCCAGCGGCGTGACCTCGATGTCCATGTACTGGAACAGCGGCAGGCCGGACAGCAGGGTGTGCAGCTCGTCGTTGGACTCGACGTCGAAGATCGAGATGTTCGCGTACTCGCCGACGATGCGCCAGATCTGCGGCCACTTGCCGGACCGCTGCAGCTCCTGGGCGTACGCCTTCTCCCTGGCGATGATCTCGGCCTTGGCGTCCGGGTCGAGGTCGTGCGGCAAGCGCACGTCCATCCGCACGTGGAACAGCACGGTCAGTCCTCCTGCGGGTCGAGCGCGAAGCTGTAGTCGATCTTAGCGCTGCCGTCGGCCTGGGTGACCGGCGAGAGGATCAGCTCCGGCTTGACCGCGCTGGCGATGTCGTCGTCGTTGTGCGGGTCGCCGGGGAAGTACAGCTGCGCTATGAGCTGCTGGTGGCCGGGCGCGGAGACCTTCACGTGCAGGTGCGCCGGGCGCCACGCGTGCCAGCCGGCCGCGGCGATCAGCTTCCCGCAGGCCCCGTCGGTGGGGATCTGGTACGGCGCGGGCTGGATGGTGCGGATCCGGAACTTGCCGTCCTCACCGGTGGTGAACGTGCCGCGCAGGTTCCACTCCGGCAGGCCCGGGGCGAACTGGCTGTAGAAGCCGTCGGAGTCGGCGTGCCACAGCTCCACGGTCCCGGCCAGCGGGGTGCCGTCGACCGAGGTGATCGCGCCTTCCCACAGCAGCGGGGTGCCGGCCTCGTCCTCGCGCATCGGCAGCTCGGCGTCCGCGCCGCGCTCGGGGGCGTTCGGGGCGTAGTACGGGCCCTCGATCGAGCCCTTGCTGCCCTTGCGGTCGGCGGTGGCCACGTCCTCGACCACGTGCTCCACCCAGACGTCCAGGAACAGCGGCCACTCGCCGTCCGCGCCGACCTGGATCAGCCACGCCTTCAGCGCGTTGTACTCGTCGTAGGTCACCTGGTGCTTGCGGATCGTCTCGTGGATCGCGCCGATGACCTCGCGCGCGAGCAGGTCGACGCGCTCCTTCGGGGTGTCCTTGACCGCGTCGTACGGCGACTTGTCGTGGTGGAAGCGCTCGGTCGCGGCAGCGCCCGAAGCGGCTGCCGTGGCGGTCTCGTCAGCGGCGCTCATCTGGGTCCTCCATCCCGTTTGCGTGAGCGGCGGTGGTCGCGAGAACGACCGCCGCCGCTCACGAGTCCTGGCGGTAGTGGGCGAGCTTGTCCGGGTCGATCTCGACTCCGATCCCGGCGCCTGGCCGGACCCGCAGCTCGCCGTCGCGGATCTGCAGCGGCTCGGTGAGCAGGTCGTCGGTCATGTCCAGGAAGTTGGAGAGCTCCGCGGCGCGGTGCGAAGTCCGCTGGTGGGCGGCGCCGAAGGCGATCGTGCAGGCGGTGCCCAGCTGGCCGTCGATCTGGTTGCCCATGACGACCTCGAGGCCGAGCCCCTCGGCGAGGTGGTGCGCGCGCTGCGAGCCGGTGAACCCGGTGCGGGCGGTCTTGATGCTGATCGCGGTGGCCGAACCGCCGAGCACCTCGCGGGTGATGTCGGCCGGGGTCACCGCGGATTCGTCGGCGATGAACGGGACGTCCAGGTTGCCGACCAGCCAGCGCCTGCCGAGCACGTCGTCGGCCGGGCAGAGCTCCTCGGCGAAGATCAGGTCGACGTCGGCGAGCTGGCGCATCGCGCGCAGCGACTCGGCCGGCGTCCAGCCGCGGTTGCCGTCGACGTAGAGCTCCACGGCGTCGCCGAAGGCCTCGCGGAGCGCGCGCACCACGGCGACGTCGAGCTCGACCGGGCGGCGGCCGACCTTCACCTTGAACGTGCGGATGCCGTAGGTCGCCACCATCCGCTCGGCCTCGGCGACCATGTTCGCGGGCTCGTCGAAGCCGAGCATGTGGCTGACCCGGAGCCGGTCGGTGTAGCCGCCGAGCAGGTCGGTGACGTTGAGACCGGTGGTCTTGCCGAAGGCGTCCCACATCGCCATGTCGATCGCGGCCTTGGCGGTGGGGTTGCCGACGGTGCGGTCGAGGCGGGCGCGGGCGACCTCGCGCTGGGTCAGGCGCAAGCCCGTGACCTGCGGAGCGAAGAGGGAGTCGACGACGGCGACGATCCCGGCCTGCGTCTCGCCGTAGGTGAACGGGCGGGGCGGCGCTTCGGCCACGCCGATGACGCCGTCCTCGGTGTGCACGCGGATCAGCACGTGCTCCGCGGCGTGCACCTCGCCGGAGGCGAACTTCAGCGGTTTGGCGTACGGGATGGCGAACGGGATCGCTTCGACCGCGGTGATCCGGGTTCCCGCGCTCGGAGTGTCCACTGTGGAACCATGCTCGGCCATCCGGACTCCTCGGGGTCGCGCCGTTGCCTGGATGGTTGCCGAGCGTAAGCGCTGGTCCGGCGGTGCGGAATTGGTAGAGCTCCCCAGCGGGCGTAGGGGAAACCTTCAGCTGGAGCACTGGCGATGCGTCTGACCTGCGGTTATGTTTTCGATGTGGGTGATTTGCCGGGGTTTGCGGGGTTCCGCGCGGCGTGCGTTGGTGCTATCCATTAGGTCCGGCCCCGAAGTCCGCTGCGCCCGCTCCGGCGCAGCCCGCCGCGATCGTCCACTGTGCACTCCTGAGTTCCGGTCCGGAACATCCCGTGAGGTGAACATGTCGTTGGAGAAGACCGTCGCCGAGCTCGCCCGCCGGGTCGAGGTCCTGGAGGCCGAGGCCGAGATCCGCCGGATCCAGGCCCGCTACATGTTCCTGTGCGACACACCCTGCCCCGAGTTCGGCGTCCGCGACGACGCCCACCGCATCGACCTGATCATGGAGCTCTACGCCGAGGACGCCGTCTGGGAAGGCGTCGGCGAGTACTACGACGGCCAGTTCGGCCGGGCCGAGGGCGCCGCGGCGATCCGCGCGCACTTCGAGGCCTTCTGGGGCGAGAAGCAGGACCCGGCGCTGCTGCTGAACGCGCACTACCTCACCTCGGAGCAGATCCACGTCGACGGCACCGAGGCGACCGGCCAGTGGATCCACGTGCAGCCCTGGCTGTTCTCCGACGGCAAGGCCCTGCTGCGCTCCAGCCGGCTGAACAACGCCTTCCGAAAAGACGCGGATGGTTGGAGGATCACACGTACGCGGACCGAGAACGTGTTCATCGCGCCGCTCGCCGCGGACTGGGCCAGCGACCACCCGTCCGCGTCGGTGCTGATGAAGCCGTGACCGGCCGGGCGGTGGCCGACGTGGAGGAGGCGGGGCCGGTGACCTCGGAGAACACCGAACCGGTGGTGCACATCGTCGACGACGATGCGGACCTGCGGCAGTCGCTGGTGTTCCTGCTGGAGAGCATCGGCGTCCAGGCCCTGACCTACCCCGACGCCGGCACCTTCCTGGCCGAGTTCGACCCGGCCGAGGTCGCCGTGGTCATCGTCGACGTGCGGATGCCCGGGATCAGCGGCTTCCAGCTGCAGGACCGGCTGCTGGAGATGGACTACCCGGCGCCGGTGGTGTTCTGCTCGGCCCACGGCGACATCCCGATGTCGGTCCGCGCCGTCACCCGCGGCGCCGTCGACTTCCTGGAGAAGCCCTACCAGCCGCAGCGGATGGTGGAGCTGGTCCAGGCGCAGCTGGACGAGGCCCGCCACCGCTTCGCCGAGCACGCCGAGCGCAGCGCCGTCGCGGCCCGCCTGCAGTCGCTGACCCCGCGCGAGCGGGAGGTGTTGCGCCTGGTCATCGAGGGCCTGCCGAGCCAGACCATCGCGGGCAAGCTCGGCACGAGCGTCAAAACCGTCGACGTCCACCGAGCCCGCATCAAGGCCAAGGCGGATGCCGAAAGCCTCGCCACCCTCGTCCGCGACATCCTCCTCCACCGAGTAGAGGTCTGACCGTTCCCTCCGTCCGAGGTCCCGCAAATTCAATGGAAATCGGACCTCCGATTTCCATTGAATTTGCGGAAGTTCTCCACAGGTAGGACGACTTGTCCACAGGTGTCGGCGTGTCGGGGTCCGCAGGTCCCGAC
>NZ_JBEOVY010000289.1:0-10345 GCF_040295745.1 Saccharopolyspora sp. NPDC002686 | reverse complement strand
GATGTGGACCGCACTTTAAAATGAAACAGCATATCCCACCCACGGCGGATCACAGTTTCAATTGAAACTGCGGGTCCGGTGTGGGCAGGCGAACGACAACGCGCCGCAGCTCCGGTGGGAGGTGCGGCGCGTTGGAGTCCTGGTGCTACGCCGAGGCGGGCTCTTCGTCCTTGTGGCGCTTGGTGAGCTGGGAGGTTTCCTTCAGCGACTCGATGGTCCGCTTCGGGGCCCTGATCTTGCGGACCCGGCGGTAGCCGAGGAGGGCCAGCAGACCGGCCACCACCAGCATCAGCAGGAAGACGATGCCGAACGACGCCCAGCGCCACAGGCCGAGCTGGGCCAGGCCCTCGGCCAGCGTGAAGAACAGGAAGAACAGGCTGAAGCCGAGCACGGTCAGCGCGAGGATGAAGTAGACGCTGCCCTTGACCGCCTTCTTCGCCTCACCGGCGAGCTCGGTCTTGGCAAGTTCCACCTCGGACCTGACCAGAGTGGACAGGTGGGTGGTGGCATCGCGGACCAACGCGCCGACGGACTGCCCATCAGGAGCAGTGCCCTCTTCGGACAGCGGGATGGACGTGACCGCAGTCCACCCCGCACCGTCACGGCTGCCGTTGGTGCTGTTCTGGGCGCTGTTCACGTGCCCCATCGTGCCACGCGCGATCAACGGGCGACCCGGCGACTCGCGGTGCGTTACCCGTGAGTGACTTCCGGCGGGCCCCACCAGCGGCGAGGCCCCCGGCAGCCGCAGCTCGCCGGGCAGGTCAGGATTCGCTGTTCACGACCTCGTCGCCCTTGCGCCTGCGGCCCCGGCGCAGCAGGACCGCGGCGGCGACCAGCGAGGCGATCGCGGAGGCGATCAGCACCGCCGCCTTGGCGCGCTCGGCCGCGGCGCCTTCCAGCGACAGGTCGGCGATCAGCAGGCTCACCGTGAAGCCGACGCCGCCGAGGATCGCCAGCGCCGCCATGTCGCTCCACTTCACCGAGTCCGGCTTGGCGCCGATGCCCAGCTTCACCGCGAGGAACGAGCTGCCGAAGATGCCGATCAGCTTGCCGAGCACGAGGCCGATGATGACCGCGATCGCGACCCGGTCCTCGCCGATGGCCACCAGCGCGTCGCCGTCGACGGGGACGCCGGCCGCGAAGAACGCGAACACCGGCACGATCAGCCCGGCCGACCAGGGCTGCAGGCGGTGCTCCAAGCGCTCCGAGGGCGAGGCGTGCTCGTCCGGGTCGCGGTGGACGCGGGTGAGCAGGCCGAGCGCGACGCCGGCGATGGTGGCGTGGATGCCGCTGGTGTGGACCGCGATCCAGACCGCCACGGCCAGCGGCACGTACAGGAACGGGCTGGTGACGCGCTTGCGCTGGAGGTACCAGTACACGGCGCACAGCACGACGGCGGCCAGCAGCGCGAGGACGCTCAGGCCGTCGGTGAACAGCACGGCGATCACGATGATCGCGCCCAGGTCGTCGACCACCGCGAGGCTGAGCAGGAAGACTCGCGCGGCGGTCGGCATCCAGGACCCGGTCAGCGACAGCACGCCGAGTGCGAAGGCGATGTCGGTGGCGACCGGGATGGCCCAAGCGGCGTGCGCACCGGGCGCGCCGTGGCCGATCGCGAAGGCGAGCACGGCCGGCACGATCATGCCGCCGAGCGCGGCGATGACCGGGAGCATCGCGCTCTTGCGGTTGGACAGCTCGCCGACGACCAGTTCGCGCTTGAGCTCCAGGCCTGCGACGAAGAAGAAGATCGCCAGCAGGCCGTCCTTGGCCCACTCGCCGACGCTCAGGTTCAGGTGCAGCGATTCCGGTCCGAACTCGAAGTCGCGAACGGCCTGGTAGAAGTCGGTCAGCGGGGAGTTGGCCATGAGCAGCGCGACCGCGGTGGCGGCCAGCAGGACCATGCCGCCGACGGTCTCTGTGCGCAGGTAGGCGGCGAAGTCGAACGTCCTGGTCCGCTTGTTCTGGTCGGCTGTCGACACTCGATGACTCCGTTCGTGGGTAGCACGGATTGCGACGCCGACCAGACTTCCCGGCACACCTATTGCGCGATTTTAACATCCGACCGCCGGATGGTTGCTGTGCGAAACCATGCGGGCGCGGCATTGTCGCAGGTCATTGGCTTGATCGTGGTTCGCCTTGCCGGGAACTTCACGTTCTGTTGACAGCGAAGGGGCGCCCTCCCGAGCGGGAGGACGCCCCTGTCCGATGACGCGGATCAGTCGTCGCTGCCGGTCTTCAGGCCCTTCGAGATGAGGTTCATGACGCTCGAGTCGGCCAGCGTGGTGACGTCGCCGACCTCGCGGTTCTCCGCGACGTCGCGCAGCAGGCGGCGCATGATCTTGCCGGAGCGGGTCTTCGGCAGCTCCGGCACGATCATGATCTGCCGCGGCTTGGCGATCGGCCCGATCTCGCGGGAGACGTGCTCGCGCAGCTCCTTCAGCGCCGCCTCGCCGGAGGCCGCGTCGTCGACCCCGCCGCGCAGGATCACGAAGGCCACGATGCCCTGACCGGTGGTCGGGTCGGAGGCGCCGACCACCGCGGCCTCGGCCACGTTCGGGTGCGAGACCAGCGCGGACTCGACCTCGGTGGTGGAGATGCGGTGCCCGGAGACGTTCATGACGTCGTCGACCCGGCCGAGCAGCCAGATGTCGCCGTCGTCGTCGTACTTGGCGCCGTCACCGGCGAAGTAGTAGCCGAGGTCGGCGAACTTCGACCAGTAGGTCTCGCGGTAGCGGTCGTCGTCGCCCCAGATGCCGCGCAGCATCGACGGCCACGGCTTGTCCAGCACCAGCAGACCGCCGCCGCCGTTGGGCACCTCTTCGCCGGTCTCGCTGACGACCTTCGCCGAGAGCCCGGGCAGCGGGCGCTGCGCGGAGCCGGGCTTGGTGGCGGTCGCGCCGGGCAGCGGCGAGATCATGATCGCGCCGGTCTCGGTCTGCCACCAGGTGTCCACGATCGGCGTGCGGTCGCCACCGATGTTCTTCCGGTACCAGATCCACGCCTCGGGGTTGATCGGCTCGCCCACGCTGCCCAGCAGCCGCAGGCTGGACAGGTCGTACTTGGCGGGGATCTCGGCGCCCCACTTCATGAACGTCCGGATCGTGGTCGGCGCGGTGTAGTAGATCGTCACGCCGTACTTCTGGACGACCTCCCAGTGCCGGCCCTCGTGCGGCGAGTTCGGGGTGCCCTCGTAGATCACCTGCGTGGCGCCGTTGGCCAGCGGCCCGTAGACGATGTAGGTGTGCCCGGTGACCCAGCCGATGTCGGCGGTGCACCAGAAGACGTCCGACTCCGGCTTGAGGTCGAAGACGTTGCGGTGGGTGTAGGCGGCCTGGGTCAGGTAGCCGCCGGAGGTGTGCAGGATGCCCTTCGGGCGGCCGGTGGTCCCCGAGGTGTAGAGGATGAACAGCGGCTGCTCGGAGTCGAAGGCCTCCGGGGTGTGGGTGTCGGGCTGGCCGTCCAGCACGTCGTCCCACCACTTGTCCCGCGCGTCGTCCCAGGCGACCTCGCTGCCGGTGCGCTTGACGACCACCACGTGGTCGATGCTCGGCGTCTCCTTGACGGCCTCGTCCACGTTGGCCTTCAGCGGCATCGCCTTGCCGCGCCGGTACTGGCCGTCGGCAGTGATCACCACCTTCGCCTCGGCGTCGTTGATGCGGGAGCGCAGCGCCTCGGAGGAGAACCCGCCGAAGACGACGCTGTGCATCGCGCCGAGCCGGGCGCAGGCCAGCATCGAGAACACCGCTTCGGGCAGCATCGGCAGGTAGATCGCGACGCGGTCACCGGCGCTGACGCCCAGCGAGGCCAGCGCGTTGGCGGTGCGCGAGACCTCGCGCTGCAGCTCGGCGTAGGTGATGTCGCGGGAGTCGCCGGGCTCGCCCTCCCAGTGGATCGCGACCCGGTCGCCGTTGCCTGCGTCGACGTGCCGGTCCACGCAGTTGTAGGCCACGTTGAGCTTGCCGCCCACGAACCACTTCGCGAACGGCGCGTCGGACCAGTCGAGGACCTGGTCCCACTTGGTCTCCCAGTGCAGCTGGTCGGCCTGCTCGGCCCAGAACGCCTCGCGGTCGGCATCCGCCTGGTCGTAGAGCTCGGCGGTGGCGTTCGCCTGCGACGCGAACTCCGCCGACGGCGGGAACGTCCTGCTCTCGTTCAGCAGGTTGCTGAGTTCGTTGTTCTGCCCGTCGGGCTGGCTCATCGCCGAGAACCTCCGTGGTCGTGGGGTAGCCAGTGCTAACCGCACCGTAATGCGATCGGGCTCACTGCAACAGAGGGTTAGCGCTATTGGTTCAGACCAATTGGGCGTACTGTCCGAAATCACTGCGCTACGCGGGGCTGTCGAGGGGTCCACTGTGGCATATGTCGCATCCGGCCCCGCCAGCGGGGGGAAGGCCTGGCGGTAGCGTCAGCGGGCGTGAACGACAAGCCTTCGCTGGCCCCGTTGGTCGAGCTGGACGGCGTGGCCGACGCCGTGGCCGAGGCGCGCGCGGCGATCGACGAAGTCCACCGGCACCCGGCCAACCGCCGCGGCTGGCCGACCACCGCGGCGGAAGCGTCGGTGCGCGCCGCCCGCGCGTCCGCGGCCATCGCCGGAGGCGCCGCGGAGATCCCGGAATCCGGGGAGGTCTCCGACCCGCTGCTGGCCGGTTCGCTGCGGATCGCCGAGGCGATGGGCGCGCTGCTGCCCACCTGGCAGCGCGCGCCTCGGCAGGCGCTGGCGCGGATGCACGTGCTCGCCGCCGCAGACCTGGTGGAGGACCCGGACGAGCTCGGTCGCCCGCAGTCGGACCCGGTGGTCGCCGAGCGGCTGGACCTGCTCGCCGAGATCATCACCGATCCGCAAGCGCAGGGTCCGGGCCCGGTGCTGGCCGCCGTCGTGCACGGCGAGCTGCTCGCGCTGCAGCCGTTCGGCCTCGCCAACGGCGTGATCGCACGCGCGGCCGCGCGCCTGAGCGTGATCGGCAGCGGCCTGGACCCGAAGGGCCTGGTGGTCCCGGAGGTGGCCTACTTCCGCCGCCAGGAGGAGTACGCGGAACTCGCCCTGGGCTTCGCCACCGGCGACCCGGACCAGGTCGCGCAGTGGATCGTCTACTGCTGCAAGGCGCTGGAGTCGGGCGCCCGCGAGGCGAAGTCCATCGCCGACGCGGTCCAGGAGGGCTGATCCCCGGGAACCGCAGTTTCAATGGAAACTGCGGGCACCAGGCACGGGGAACCACAGTTTCAATGGAAACTGCAGATCGAGCCGGAGGAACGAGGACTCGGTGAAGAAGATCCTGATCGACTGCGATCCGGGCATCGACGACGCGCTGGCGCTCGGGTTGGCGCACGGCAGCCCGGAGCTCGACGTCGTCGGCGTGACCACCGTCGGCGGCAACGTCGAGCTGGAGCACACCACCGACAACGCCCTGCGGCTGCGCGAGTTCTACGGCATGGACGTGCCGGTTGCGCGGGGCGCCGGACGGCCGCTGGTGCGCGAGCCGCGGACGGCCGGGGACGTGCACGGCAACTCCGGGCTCGGCGGCGCCGTGCTGCCGGAGCCGAAGGCGGCGCTCAGCGAGCAGCACGCGGTCGACTTCATCATCGACACCTTGGCCGCCTCGCCCGGCGAGATCAGCCTGACCGCGGTCGGGCCGCTGACCAACATCGCCCTGGCCCTGCGCAAGGAACCGCGGATCGCGGACTGGGTGAAGGAGTTCGTGATCATGGGCGGCTCCTACACCCGCGGCAACACGAACCCGGCCGCCGAGTTCAACATCGTCGCCGACCCGGAGGCCGCCTCGATCGCGTTCAACGCGCCGTGGCGGACGGTCATGATCGGCCTCGACCTCACCCACCAGGCGCGCGCGACGGCCGAGGTGCGCTCCGGCTTCGCCGACCTCGGCCGCCTGGACGCGGAACTGCTCACGCCGTGCCTGGACTTCTACGGCAGCCACATCAGCTACCAGGAGAAGGGCCCGGCGATCCACGACGCGTGCGCGGTGGCGTACGTGATCGACCCCGGCCTGTTCGAGTCGGTGCCCGCCCGCGTCGACGTGGAGACGCAGGGCCGGTTCACCTCCGGCATGACGGTCACCGACTTCGACGCCCCGGCCGACCGCCGGAACGCGACCGTTCCGACCACTTTGGACACCGCGGGCTTCTGGCGCCTGGTCACCGACGCCTACCGCAACGTCGCCGCAGACCTCCCCGGCTGAACTGTCGGCGGTCGCCTACGGGGTGAGGGTTCGGAGGGCTTCCCGGACCTGTCCGTCGGCGACCGCCAGAGCCGCCGCCGAGGCTTCGACGTCGGCGCCGGTCAGGAGGTGGACGAGGGCCGTCTTCAGGTCTCCGTCGGCCGCGGTCAGCGCTGCTTCGCAGACCTCCTCGGAAGCACCGGTCGCTTCCTGGAGGATGCCGATCGTGCGGCCGCGCAGCTTCGCGTTGGTGGCCAGCATGCTGACCATCAGGTTCGAGTAGGTGCGGCCCATCTTGATCATCACCGCGGTGGAGAACGAGGTGAGCAGCAGCTTCTGCGCGGTGCCCGCCTTCATCCGGGTGGAGCCGCTGATCGGTTCCGGCCCGGTGTCCACCGCGATCACCACGTCCGCCGGCACCTGCCCGACGTCCGGGTTCGAGGTGATCAGGGCCGTCTTCGCGCCGAGCTGCTGCGCGGCCTCCAACGCCGCCAGCACGTACGGCGTGCGCCCGGACGCCGCCAGGCCGATCACCAGGTCGTCGGGCGAAGCGCTCTCGCGGATCTCGGCGGCACCGGTCGCGGCGTTGTCCTCGGCGTTCTCCACGGCTCGGCGGAACGCCTCGGAACCGCCCGCCTGGTGCGCGACGATCCAGTCCGGCGGCACGTTGAAGGTCGGGATCAGCTCCGCCGCGTCGAGCACGGCGAGCCGGCCGGACGTCCCCGCGCCCACGTAGTGCACGCGGCCGCCCGCGCGCAGGGCGGTCACCGCCATGTCCACCGTGCTCGCCAGCTCGGGCAGGACCCGGCCGACGGCCACCGGGACCGTGCGGTCCTCGCCGTTGAGCACGTGCAGGATGTCCAGCGTCGGCAGCAGATCGATGTCCCGCGTCCGCGGGTTGGTCCGTTCGGTCGGAGCGTCCACCCGCACAGCGCGGTCCCGGCTCATCACGCCTCCTTCTGCCGCCGGCGGTCCGGTCGGCTTTCGAGGCGGTGGCCGCCCACCGCTTCGTAGGTGGCCTCCAGCGCTGCCCGGGCCTGGTCCAGGTGGCGCTGCGCGACGCCGATGAACAAGCAGTCGATCACGGTGAGCTGGCCGATCCGGCTGGCCATGGCTCCCGAGCGGTAGGTCGTTTCGCGGACCGCCGTGGTCAGCACGTGGTCGGCGACCTCGGTGATCGGGGAGCGGGCGAAGTTGGTCAGCGCCGCCGTCGTCGCACCGCGCCGCCGCGCCTCGCGCAGCGCCTCGACGGTTTCGGTGGTGGCACCGGTGTGCGAGATGCCGATGGCGACGTCGCCTTCGCGCAGCACCGCAGCCGAGGTCAGCGCGTTGTGCGTGTCGGACCAGGCGAAGCAGGTCAGGCCGATGCGGTGCAGCTTCTGCTGGAGGTCGAGCGCGACGAACGCGCTGGCGCCGACGCCGTAGACGTCGATGCGGCGGGCCTGCGCGACGTCGTCGACGAGCGGCTCCAGCACCGACGCTTCCAGCTGGTCGGCGGTCTCCTCAACGGCTTTCGCGTCCGCGTAGCCGACCTTCTCGATGATCTGCCGGATGTCGTCGTCCGGGGCGATGTCGCTGCCGAGCTCGCGATCGCGCGTGGACGTGCGCGCGGTGTCCGCGGCGAGCGCGATGCGCAGGTCCGGGTAGCCGCCGACGCCGATCGCCTTGCAGAACCGGGTCACGGTCGTCTCGCTGGTGCCTGCGGCTTCGGCGACTTCGGTGATGCTGCGCCGCGAGATCGAAGCAGGGTCGGCGAGCACGATGTTGGCCACCCGCTGCTCGGCTCGCGCGAGACCCGGCAGCAGCGAACGAATCTTGACGAGGGGGCTAGCCTCGGCCGATTCGTGGGAAGTGTCGTCTGTGGCCATGTGGGAAACTTACTAACCGTTGCTCAAGGCGGTCAATGGCCCTCTTCCGGGTTTCCGACCGGAGGACGGGGCAACTTCATACCCGGGTTGCATCTCCCTACAACTACTCCGAAAGTGGGAATACCCGACTTCCCCCGCTCCGAACCGCTATCGCCCCTGGGCAACGCCCGCGCGCCAGCCGTCGAAGTGCCGATTTCGCGAAGAAATCGGGCCGGTCGCTCGCCCGATCGCCAGCTTCGAGCCGCTGTTGTCCGGGTCCGGGCCGACGGTTGATTTCTTGCGAAATCGGCACGCGAGCGGTTACTGCTTGGTGCTGTGCTCCGGTTCGACGTAGACGATGACGCGTTCGTCGCCGGGCTGGGGCCAGGGGTATTCGTCCTCGTCGAGGTACTTCTTGGCCATCTTGTTGATGAACCGGTTGTCCTGGTCGTCCTCGATCTTGGCGACCCGGCCGCGCACCTCGACGTAGCGGTACGGATGGTCCGGGTCGTGCACCGAGATGGAGATGCGCGGTTCCCGCTTGAGGTTGCGGTACTTCTGCCGCGTCTTGGTCTGGCTGAACTTCAGGTACTGGCCGTCCCAGTCGATCCACACCGGGCTGGACTGCGGTTCGCCGTGCGGACCGATGGTGGCCACGTGCCCGAAGGCCTGCTTTCCCAGGATGTCCGCGCGGTCCTGCGGAATCACCGACATCTCGAACTCCTCCCGACGGGTTTCACCTGAGTCCGACACTGCCCGCAGGCAGCCGCCATCGCGACTCGGGAGTCCCGGAGGAGGGGACTCCCTCAGCGGTTGGCGAGGGCCTGCTGGAGGAGCTTGTGCAGGGTCTTCTGCTCGTCCTCGCTGAGCCCGGACAGCGGGGTGTTCACCGAGAAGCGCTCGATGATCTGCGCCCGCTGCCGCTCGCCCTCCTCGGTCAGGGCGATCTCCTTCGCGCGGCGATCGGTGGGGTGCGGGCGCCGGGTGACCAGGCCTTGCTTCTCCAGGCGGTCGATCAGGAAGGTCACGTTCGACGTCGCGCAGTGCATCCGATCGGCGAGCTCGCGCATGCTCAGCGGCTCGGCCAGCTCGCGCAGCGCGATCGCCTGGGACGAAGTGAGATCGCTGTCCGACACGCAGTGCCGCACGTGCTCTTCGATGTTGTGCGAGAGCTCGCTGATCAGGCTGCAGAGCTCCCGGGTTTCCGCGGACCGGTCCATGTCACCAGGATAGCAAGTTAGAGATGTTGCAATTAGAATAGTTCTAGTTGTAAGTTGACCGGCATGGTTGCAGAACACCGTTGGAACGCGGTCGCCGGAATCCGCTCGATCGAGCTGGGTGACCTGCGGATCAGCTACGTCCCGGACGGCGCGGTCGGGCTCAAGCCGCGCGGCTGGTTCCCGGAGACGTCGGAGGACGACTGGCGCGAACACGCGCACTACCTCGACGACGCGGGGGAGCTGGTCGCGAGCATCGGCGGGCTCCTCGTCGAGCACGGCTCACGCGCGATGCTGATCGACGCCGGTTTCGGCCCGGAGACCCACCCGGCGGATCCGGAGAACCCGATCATCGGTGCCCTTCGCGGCGGTGAGCTGCTGGAGAACTTGACCGCATTGGGCCGGGCTCCCGAAGAGGTCGAAGCCGTCGCGATCACCCACCTGCACACGGACCACATCGGCTGGGCGCACCGGGGAGTCTTCCCCGCGGCGCGATTCCTGCTGGCGGAGCCGGAGTGGAAGCTCCGCGACCAGCACGCACCGGACGTCACCGACGAGATGCTGGCCGGCGTCGAAGCGCAGCTCGAAACCGTCCACGATGGACAAGAGGTCTTCCCCGGCGTCCGGGTGCGGTACTCCGCCGGCCACACGCCGGGCCACGCGTCCTACGCGATCACCTCGGGCGACCAGCGGCTGATCGTCTTCGGCGACGCGCTGCACAGCGCGGTGCAGATCTCGAACCCGACCTGGCCGGTCCAGGTCGACGTCGACCAGGAGCAGGCGATCCGAACCCGTCAGGACCTGGTGCGCGAACTCCACGAGCCGGGCACGATCGGCTTCGGAGGCCACTTCGCCGACGTCCAGTTCGGCCGAGCGATCACCGACTCCGGCACCACCCGCTGGCACCCCCCTGACCTGACCGCCTGCGGCGCATGCGACCCGCGGTGCCGGTCGTGCTTCGCGGTCGCAGACCGGACAGGACGCAAATTCAATGGAAATCGGACCTCCGATTTCCATTGAAATTGCGGGAGTTCTCCACAGCGGGGGCGAGTTGTCCACAGGAGCGGACGGCCTGTTCGCCTCGGGAGGTGAGGTGAACAGGCCGTTC
>NZ_JBEOVY010000288.1:0-10395 GCF_040295745.1 Saccharopolyspora sp. NPDC002686 | reverse complement strand
ACAAGGTCCTGCTGCCCGTCGGAGGGCGCACGCTGCTGGACCGCACCCTGGATGCGGTGGCCGAGGCCGACCCGCTGGTCGTGGTCGGCCCGCCGCGCACCACTGCCCGGGCGGTGCGCTGGACCGCGGAAGATCCGCCGGGTGGCGGTCCGCTCGCGGGGCTCCAGGCAGGCCTGGCCCAACTCCCGGCGGAAACCCGCGCGGTCGCGGTCCTCGCGGGCGACCACCCGCACCTGACACCGGCGACGATCGCCCGGCTGCTCGCCGCCCCGCGCGCAACACCCGACTCCGCTGGTGCGGTGCTCGTCGACGCGCAGGACCGTCCACAGTGGTTGGTGGGCGTGTGGGACGTGAGCGCGCTGCGCGGGGCGATGCCCGCTGAGGTCCACAACCGGCCGCTCCGCGCGGCTCTCGCCCCGCTCGCGCCGGTGCACGTCCCGGCGATCGAGTCCGAGGCGTCCGATGTGGACACGCCGGACGACCTCCGGAACGCCCGCACCGCGCAGGAGTAGCGGTTCTCGACCGACTTCATCCGCGAAAACCACCACATCTCGTCAACATCCTCGATATGTTCAGTGCTGAGTGAAATTAATCCTCGATCCGGCGGCTTTACCTGGGTCACACCGCGGTTGAGGTTGGGTGGGCTCGGGGTAGTGCCCCCGCGGCGTTGCGCGGTGGGGGCGTGCCAGGATCTTGAGCGGCCGGGTAGGCCGGACCGACGACAGGAGGCTGGGAGAATTGACCGAGGCCGGCAACGGTGAGAGCGGGGGCGCCGCGCGTCCGGCGGACCAGGTGAGCACCCCGGCGCGCGACGCGCAGCTGCTGGAACGCACCGTGTTCGAGGTCAAGCGGGTGATCGTCGGCCAGGACCGGCTCGTGGAGCGGGTGCTGACCGGACTGCTGGCCAAGGGCCACATCCTGCTGGAAGGCGTGCCCGGCGTGGCCAAGACCCTCGCGGTCGAGACCTTCGCGCGGGTCGTCGGCGGCAGCTTCTCGCGGCTCCAGTTCACCCCGGACCTGGTGCCCGCGGACATCCTCGGCACCCGCATCTACCGGCAGGGCAGCGAGCGCTTCGACGTCGAGCTCGGTCCGGTGCTGGCCAACTTCGTGCTGGCCGACGAGATCAACCGCGCTCCGGCGAAGGTCCAGTCGGCGCTGCTGGAGGTGATGGCCGAGCGGCACGTCTCCATCGGCGGCGAGAGCTACCCGATGCCCGCCCCGTTCCTGGTGCTGGCCACCCAGAACCCGATCGAGAACGAGGGCGTCTACCCGCTGCCGGAGGCGCAGCGCGACCGGTTCCTGTTCAAGCTCCCGGTGGAGTACCCCACCGCGGAGGAGGAGCGCGAGATCATCTACCGGATGGGCGTCGCGGCTCCGGAGCCGAACCCGGTGCTCAACCCGGACGAGCTGATCCGGCTGCAGAAGGTCGCCGCCTCGGTGTTCGTGCACCACGCGCTGGTCGACTACGTGGTGCGCCTGGTGGTGGCCACCCGGCTGCCCAACGACCACGGGCTGTCCGACATCGCGAGCTGGGTCTCCTACGGCGCCTCGCCGCGTGCCAGCCTGGGCATCATCGCCGCCGCGCGCGCCCTGGCGCTGGTGCGCGGGCGCGACTACGTGCTGCCGCAGGACGTGGTGGACGTGGTTCCGGACGTGCTGCGGCACCGGCTGGTGCTGTCCTACGACGCGCTGGCCGACGGCATCCCGGTGGAGCACATCGTCAACCGGGTGCTGCAGACCGTGCCGCTGCCGCAGGTCTCGGCGCGTCCGCAGGGCGGTCCGCCCGCGCCGGTCGGTGGCCCTGCCGGTTACGCGCAGCCGCCGCACGTGCCCAACCCGCACCAGTGAGGGGCGAGGGCGTGCCGGCAACCGATCAACATCCGGACGGGGACCGCCCGAGCTGGGCGCCCCCGTCCCTGGACGCCGGTCGGCTGGAAGCAGCGCTGCGGTCGCTGGAGCTGAGCGTGCGGGGCCGGTTGGACGGCCTGCTGCAGGGCAACCACCTCGGTCTGGTGCCCGGTCCGGGCACCGAGCCGGGGGAGGCGCGGGTCTACCAGCCCGGCGACGACGTGCGGCGGATGGACTGGGCGGTCACCGCCCGGATGTCCGAGCCGCACATCCGGCAGACGGTCGCCGACCGGGAGCTGGAGACGTGGGTCGCGATGGACCTCTCGCCGAGCCTGGACTTCGGTTCGGCGGCGTGCGAGAAGCGCGAACTGGCCGTCGCCGCGCTGGCCGCGGTGGTGTTCCTGACCAGCGGTGGCGGCAACCGGATCGGTGCCGTGCTGGACAACGGCACCGGCCCGGTGCGGGTGCCCGCCCGCGGCGGGGCTTCGCACGCACGGTCGTTGCTGCGGAAGGCCGCCGGGACGCCGCGTGCGGAAGAAGGAACGCGCGGCGATCTCGGCGGGTTGCTCGAGTCGCTGCGACGTCCGCCGCGGCGGCGCGGGCTGGCGGTGGTGGTCTCGGACTTCCTGGGCCCGACGGACTGGCAGCGCGCGCTGCGGGGCTTGGGCGCCCGGCACTCGCTGCTGGCCATCGAGGTGCTGGACCCGCGCGATGTGGAGTTGCCCGACGTGGGCACGGTGCTGCTGTCGGACCCGGAAACCGGCAAGCAGCGTGAGGTGCACACCAGTCCTGTGCTGCGCAAGGAGTTCGCCGCGGCTGCCGCAGCGCACCGCGAGGAGGTGGCGGCGGTGCTGCGCCGCGCCGGTTGCGCGCACCTGGTGTTGCGGACGGATTCGGACTGGATCGCCGACGTCGTGCGGTTCGTGGTGGCCCGCAAGCGCGGTTGGTCCGGAGGAGCAGCTTGATGTTGAGTTTGTCGGGATTCACCGCGCCGTGGTGGTTCCTGCTGCTGTTGGTGGTCGCCGCGCTGGTCGGCGGCTACCTGTGGGCGATGCGCAAGCGCCGCCAGGACACGATCCGGTTCAGCAACCTGGAGGTGCTGGACCGGGTGGCGGCCAAGCGCCAGGGCTGGTGGAAGCACGTGCCGCCGGCGCTGCTGGGCGTGGCGCTGATCATGCTCACGGTGGCGCTGATGGGCCCCACCGCCGAGCAGCGCATTCCGCGCAACCGGGCCACGGTGATGCTGACCATCGACGTGTCGTTGTCGATGAAGGCCACCGACGTCGAGCCCAGCCGGCTGGAGGCGGCGAAGGTCGCGGCCAAGGAGTTCGCGGACAAGCTCACCCCGGGCATCAACCTGGGGCTGGTGTCGTTCGCGGGCACCGCGACCGTGCTGGTGATGCCCACGACCGACCGGACCGGCGTCAAGCAGGCCATCGACAGCCTGAAGCTGGCCGAGGCCACCGCCACCGGCGACGGGATCAACGCCTCGATGCAGGCGATCGACTCGTTCGGCAAGATGGTCGGCGGTCCGGCCGGGGCGCCGCCCGCGCGGATCGTGCTGATGGCCGACGGCGGCCAGACCATCCCGCGCGACATGGACGCCCCGCGCGGGGCCTACACGAAGGCGAAGGAAGCGCGGCAGGCCGGCGTGCCGATCTCCACGATCTCCTTCGGCACCAGGCACGGCAGCATCGAGATCCAGGGCCAGCAGGAGCTGGTCGAGGTCGACGACGAGGCCATGCAGGAGATCGCGAAGCTCTCCGGCGGCGAGTTCCACAAGGCCGCCAGCGCCGAGCAGCTCCGCGAGGTCTACGACACTCTGGGCGAGCAGATCGGCTACGAGACCAAGCACACCGATGCCAGCAAGCCGTGGCTGGTGCTGGGCACGCTGACCGCGATCGTCGCGGCCGGGATCTCGATGTTCACCGGGCGCAGGCTCCCGTGAGGAAGTGTTGGCGCGCCGTTGCGGAGCTGGTCACCTAGCGGATCACCGGCTCCAGGATCCTGACCGGGCACGCGAGGCTCGGGAGGCGATCGGGAGTGGCGCAGGTGGGCACGGGTTTTCTGCGGGAGTTCGTCAAGTCGCCGACCACGACCGCAGCGGTCGGGCCCAGTTCGCGGGCGCTGGCCGAGCAGATGGTGGCGCCGATCCCGCACCGCGGTGACCCGGTGGTGGTCGAGCTCGGTCCGGGGACCGGGGCGTTCACCGAGCTGATCCAGCGCCGCCTGGGCGGGCGCGGGCACCACCTGGCGCTGGAGCTCAACTCGCGGTGGGCCGCGCAGCTGGGGGAGCGGTTCCCGGGTGCGGAGTCGGTGTGCGCCGACGCCCGGGAGCTCCCGGAGCTGTTGCGGGAGCGGGGGCTGCGCGCCGATGTCGTCGTCAGCGGGTTGCCGTGGGCGGCGCACGCGCCGGTCGACGGGGTGCCGCTGGTCCGGCTGGTCGCCGAATCGCTGGTGCCGGGCGGGGCGTTCACGCAGTTCGCCTACACCTGGACGCGGTGGGCGCCACCGGCCCGTCGTCAGCTGGCGGACCTGCGCGCGGAGTTCGAGGAGACGGTGATCAGCCGGACGGTGTGGCGCAACCTGCCGCCCGCGGTGGCCTACCTGGCGCGGCGGCCACGCCGATCGTGACCTGATCGGGGCGGTGCTACGTTCGAGCGGTGTCGTCGGATGCGGTGGTAACCGGTCTCCGCGAGCTTCCGCTGCTGGTCGAGCTGGGCACGGCGCTGCTGTTCTCCAGCTTGATCGGGTTGGAGCGCGAGGTCCGCGCGAAGAGCGCCGGGATGCGCACGCACGCCCTGGTCGGGGTCGGTGCGGCGCTGTTCATGCTGGTGTCGAAGTACGGTTTCGGCGATCTGCTGGCCTTCGACCGGGTGTCGTTCGACCCGTCGCGGGTGGCCGCGCAGATCGTCTCCGGCATCGGGTTCATCGGCGGCGGGTTGATCTTCGTGCGCCGCGACGCGGTGCGCGGTCTGACCACGGCGGCCACGGTGTGGGTGGTGGCCGCGGTGGGGATGGCCTGCGGCAGCGGTCTGGTGGTGCTGGCCGCCGCGACCACGGCGGTGCACTTCCTGGTGGTGCTGGGCTATCCGTGGCTGCTGCGGACCCTGCGCAGGTCGCTGCGGGAACCGCAGGTGATGCGGATCGGCTACCTCGACGGCTTCGGCGTTCTGCGCAGCGTGCTGACGCTGTGCACCAGTCGCGGCTGGACGGTGATGGACCTCGAGGTGGAGCGCGAGGACACCGACGACGAGCAGCAGCGCACCGCCGTCGTCGCCCTGCGCCTGCGCGGAAAAACCCCGGTGGCATCGCTGGTAGAGGAGATCAGCGCACTCCCCGGAGTCCTGCACGCCGCAGTCGGCGAAGCGATGGAACCGGGCTTCTAGAGCGCACCCGCGGTGCGGTGCGCCGCAAATTCCATTGAAATCGCACGTCCGATTTCAATGGAATTTGCGTGGTGGGAGGTCAGCCTGCCTGCTGGGCTTCCTTGCGGACCTCGTCCATGTCGAGTTCTCGGGCTTGGCGGATCACGTCGTCGAGGACGTTCTCCGGGAGCGCGCCCGGCTGCTGGAAGATCAGCACGTTGTCGCGGATGACGGCCAGCGTCGGGATCGATTTGACGTCGAACGCGCCGGCCAGTTCCTGCTGGGCCTCGGTGTCGACCTTGGCGAAGACGATGTCCTCGTTCTTCTCGGAGACGCGGTCGAAGACCGGCGCGAACTGCCGGCACGGGCCGCACCAGGACGCCCAGAAGTCGATGATGACGAAGTCCTGGTCGGAGACGACCTCGTCGAAGTTGTCCTTGGTCAGCTCGACCGTTGCCATGGGAGATCCCTTCTCGTGGCGGTTACCGGGACAACGCGGTGCGCCCGCTCCGGCATTCCGCCGGTGGTTGTCGGGTTCATCACCGCTGCGTCCCGTCCAGGGCGCGAGCGACGAGGGTAGCCAGGTGGACGGGCTCGACGTCGGAGGCCTGGCGCAGCTGGGTCCGGCAGCTGAAGCCGTCGGCGACGACGTCGGTTCCGGGTTCGGCGGCGCGCACGGCCGGGAGCAGGCCCTGCTCGGCGCAGGCCATCGAGACCTCGTGGTGTCCGCGTTCGAAGCCGAAGTTGCCCGCCAGTCCGCAACATCCCGCGTCCAGCACGCGGGCCCGCGTGCCGGTGGCGTCCAATGTGGCCTGATCGGCGGCGAACCCCAGCTCGGCGTGCTGGTGGCAGTGGACCTGCACCAGTGCCTGCCGGTCCTGCGCGGGCTGCTGCCACTGCTCGCGGGTGGGCTCGACCCACTCGGCGAAGGTCCGGGTCGCCGCGGCCAGGGCGGCGACGTCGAGGTCGTCCGGGGCGAGTTCCACCGCGTCGTTGCGCAGGAACGCCGTGCAGCTGGGTTCCAGGCCGATCACCGGCAGCCCGCGGTCGAGCTGCGGGCGCAGCAAGCGGGCGGTGCGGCGGACCGCGCGGCGGGCGGTGCCGAGCTGACCGGTGGAGTGCCAGGTCAGTCCGCAGCAGACCGGTTCGCGCGGGATTTCCACGGCGTGGCCGAGGGCTTCGAGCGCGGTGACCGCGTCGCGCCCGATGTGCGGGTCGAAGTGGTTGGTGAAGGTGTCCGGGAAGAGCAGCACCCGTGCGGAGTCGCGGCGTCGCGGATGCTGCTCGGACCACCACGCCTGTAGTGACTCGGTGGCCAGCTCCGGCACGTCCCGTCGAGCGTCGATCCCGCCGAGCCGTTTGAACACCGGTGCCAGCGGGCCGGAGAGGACCCGGTTGACCAGCCGGGGCGCGCGTTGCCCGGCCTTCAGCCACAGCGGCAGGAAGCCCATCGAGTAGTGCGCGGCCGGGCGCAGCCGGTGCCGGTAGTGCTGGTGCAGGAACTCCGCCTTGTAGGTCGCCATGTCGACGTCGACCGGGCAGTCGGACTTGCACCCCTTGCAGGACAGGCACAGGTCGAGCGCTTCGCGGACCTCCCGGGACCGCCAGCCGTGCTTGATGACCCGGCCGGCGAGCATCTCGAACAGCAGGTGGGCCCTACCCCGGGTGGAGTGCTTCTCCTCCCGGGTGACCCGGTAGCTCGGGCACATCACCCCGCCCGTGGTGTTCAGGCACTTGCCCATGCCGACGCAGCGGCGGGTCGCGGCGGCGAGGTCGCCGGAGTCGGCGTGCAGCGCCAGCGCGGTGCGCGTCGGGATCTTGGGCGGGGCGACCAGCGGGCGGACGTCGGAGTCGACCGGTCGCGGGTGGACGATCTGCCCGGGGTTGAGCAGTCCCTCCGGGTCGAAGGCCGCTTTGAACCGCTCGAACGCCTGGATCACCTCTGGCGGGTACATCCGGGACAGCAGCGCGGAGCGGGCTTGACCGTCGCCGTGCTCGCCGGAGACCGAGCCTCCGTGCGAGACCACGAGGTCCGCCGCGGCCTCCAGGAACGAGCGGTACTCCGCCGTGCCGGGCCCGGACAGCAGGTCGAAATCGATGCGGACGTGGATGCAGCCGTCGCCGTAGTGGCCGTAGGTGACGCCGCGGCGGCCGAACCGCGCCAGCAGGGCGTCGAACTCCCGCAGGTAGGAGCCCAGCTGTTCGGGCGGGACGGCGGCGTCCTCCCACCCCGACCAGCGCTCCGAACCGGCCATCCGGGTCGAGTACCCGGAGCCTTCCTCGCGGATCTTCCACAGCGCCGCGATCCGGGCCGGATCGGTGTGCACGACGCTATCCGCGCGCTCACCCATCGCCCGGACGATGTCCCGCGCCGCGGACTCGGCCTCGCCGAGATCGGAGCCGCCGGTCTCCACCAGCAGCCAGCTGCGCCCGCCGGGCAGCAGCGGCAAGGCGGGTGAGGCGGGGTTGCGCTGCCGCACCACGTCGACCAGTTCGGAGCTGAGCCCTTCGATGGCCAGCGCCCCAAGGCCCCGGAGCCGGGGTACCTCGTCCGCGGCGGCGTAGGTGTCGGGGAACCCGAGCACGGTCAGCGCTCGCACCGCGGGTGAGGACACCAGCTGGACCGTCGCCCCCAGCACCACCGCGCAGCTGCCCTCGGAGCCGACCAGGGCTCGGGCCAGGTGGAAGCCGTTCTCCGGCAGCAGCTGGTCGAGGTTGTACCCCGACACCCGGCGGGCCAGGTCGGGGAAGGAGCGGCGGACCAGATCGGCGGCGTCGTCCCGCAGCCTCCTCAGGTCCTGGTGCAGGCGCCCGACGCGATCGCCGCGCGCGCACAGCGCGTCCAGCTGCTCCGGGGAGGTCGCGCCGACCTCGAGCCGGGTGCCGTCGGAGAGCAGCACGTCCAGCGAGTGCACGTTGTCGACGGTCTTGCCCCAGGCGACCGAATGCGTGCCGCAGGCGTTGTTGCCGATCATCCCGCCGAGCGTGCAGCGGCTGTGCGTGGAGGGATCGGGGCCGAAGGTCAACCCGTGCCCGGCCACCGCCGAACGCAGCGAGTCCAGCACCACGCCGGGCTGCACGCGGGCCAGCCGGCGGTCCACGTCGATGTCGACGATCCGGTTCAGGTGGCGGGCGAATTCGAGCACCAGCCCGGTGCCGATGGCGTTGCCCGCGATGCTGGTGCCCGCCCCGCGCGTGGTGATCGGCACGCCGTGGCGCCGCGCGATGGCCACGGTCGCGGCCACGTCGTCCTCGTCGCGGGGGAAGACCACCCCGGTCGGCACCTGCCGGTAGTTGGACGCGTCGGTCGAGTAGAGCGCTCGGGTGCCGGGGTCGAAGCGCGCCGGCCCGGACAGCGCGGCGCGCAGCTCGGCGACGAGGTCAGCGGGCGGGTTGGCCATCGGAGCGCCTCCCTGGTCGGTGGTGATCAGCCGCATAGCGCAGTCTGCCTGCCCGCGCGGGTGTAGGCGCACCACGACACGGTGACCCTTTTTCTGTATGGAGGCGACGAGCGGTGGGCGTCCTCGAACGGATAATGTCGCGGCTGAACCGAATCTTGCGTTCGAGGGGAGATCCACAGTGGCACGGTCCGTACTGGTGACCGGCGGTAACCGCGGCATCGGCTTGGCCATCGCGAAGGCGTTCCAGGCCGCCGGGGACAAGGTCGCGGTCACGCACCGCGGATCGGGTGCACCGGAAGGGCTGTTCGGGGTGCAGTGCGACGTCACCGACCCGGAGCAGGTCGCGGCGGCCTTCGACGAGGTCGAGGCCGCGCACGGCCGGGTCGAGGTGCTGGTGGCCAACGCCGGCATCACCGACGACACCCTGCTGCTGCGGATGGGCGAGGACCAGTTCAGCCGGGTCATCGACGCCAACCTCGCCGGTTCCTACCGGGTGGCCAAGCGCGCGGCCAGCAGCATGCTGCGCAACCGCAAGGGCCGGATGATCTTCATCTCGTCGGTGGTCGGGCTCTCCGGCGGTGCCGGGCAGGCCAACTACGCGGCGAGCAAGGCGGGCCTGGTCGGCCTGGCCCGCTCGATCGCCCGCGAACTGGGCTCGCGCAGCATCACCGCGAACGTGGTCGCCCCCGGCTTCGTCACCACGGACATGACCGACGCGCTGTCCGAGGAGCGCAAGAAGGAGATCTTCGGCCAGATCCCGCTGGCCCGGTTCGCCGCCCCCGAGGAGGTCGCGGGCACCGTGCAGTGGCTGGCCTCCGACTCCGCCGCCTACGTCACCGGCGCGGTGATCCCGGTCGACGGCGGTCTCGGGATGGGCCACTGAAGCACGGTTCGAACCGCGCGCCCGGCAGCGGCTGCGCGCGGCGTTGGTCCCAGGTGCCTGCGTACCTGGTGGATAAGCACAGCGGAGGATTTTCGTGAGCGGTTTGCTCGAAGGCAAGCGGATTCTGATCACCGGCGTGATCACCGACGCGTCGATCGCGTTCCACGCGGCCAAGGTCGCCCAGGAGCAGGGCGCCGAGGTGGTGCTCACCGGGTTCGGCCGGATGAGCCTGGTGCAGCGAATCGCGGGCCGGCTGCCGAAGCCGGCGCCGGTGATCGAGCTGGACGTGACCAGCACCGAGCACCTGGACGGCCTGGCCGATCGGGTCCGCGAGCACGTCGACGGCCTCGACGGCGTCCTGCACTCCATCGGCTTCGCCCCGGCGTCGTGCCTGGGCGGCGACTTCCTGGCCGCGCCGTGGGAGGACGTCTCCACCGCGCTGGAGGTCTCGGCGTACTCGCTGAAGTCGCTGGCCACCGCGACCCTCCCGCTGATGGGCGAGGGCGGTTCGGTCGTCGGCATGGACTTCGACGCCCGCGTCGCCTGGCCGGCCTACGACTGGATGGGCGTGGCCAAGGCGGCGCTGGAGTCGACCTCCCGCTACCTGGCCCGCGAACTGGGCCCGAAGGGCATCCGGGTCAACCTGGTCTCGGCCGGTCCGGTGCGCACCATGGCGGCCAAGTCGATCCCCGGTTTCGCCGACCTGGAGGCCGGTTGGGGCGACCGCGCCCCGCTGGGCTGGGACGTCAACGACCCGACCCCGGTGGCGAAGTCGGTTTGCGCGGTGCTGTCGGACTGGCTGCCCAAGACCACCGGCTCGATGATCATGGTCGACGGCGGAGTGCACGCACTGGGCATCTGAGGTGTGGTCTCGCGCGCAGCCGGTGCACCCGGC
>NZ_JBEOVY010000287.1:0-10399 GCF_040295745.1 Saccharopolyspora sp. NPDC002686 | reverse complement strand
GGCTTTTTGTCACGGGGATGACCCGGTGTGGGATGGACAGCGGGTTTCGGGGTCGGCTGCGGTGGCTTCGGGGGAGCGACTGGTGTCGGGTTCGGTGTGGGTGGACTGGTGCACTTTCTTCCGTTCCCTTCGTGGTTGGTTGGCGCTCTTGGATTGGTGGTGGGTGTTCGTCTCCTTCGGCGGGTTGTGGTTGAGTCGCCTTCGGCGTGTTGCGGGTTGTTGGTTGAGCCGCGGTTGTCTGGTTTTGGGCAGGTTGGGGTTGTCCACCTGCTGTGGGTGGGTTTCATTGGGGTTCCTCCGGGGGGCGTGGTTTGGGTATGGAGTTGTGGAGGGCGTCGCGGAAGGCGGCGGGTAGTGCTTTGCCGCCGGGGCGCGGTGTTCGTGTTGGGTCGATGGTGGTGGGTGGGGTGAAGAGCGGTCGGCCTTTGTGCAGGTCGATTTGCCAGTGTTGTTGGTGGGTTGTTCTGTGGTGGTGGGCGCAGAGCATCACCATGTTGTCCACAGTGGTGGGTCCGCCGTCGATCCACTGCACGATGTGGTGGGCTTGCGGGGTGCCCGGTGGGCGGTCGCAGTCCGGGAAGGCGCAGGCTCCGTCTCGGGTCAGGAGGGCTGCTCGGATGTGGGGCGGGGCGGTTCGGTGTGCGGTTCCGACGTCCAGCGGGAGGCTGTCTCCTCCCAGCATCATCGGGAGGACCTCGCTGTCGCAGGCGATTCGGCGAACCGTTTCCGGGGTGATGGGTTGGTCCGTGCTGGTCAGCATTCCCGGGGTGTTGGTCGGGATTTGCTGCTTGAGGTCGTCGTAGTCGATGGTGATGGTCAGGTGGGGGCGCTGGCCGCCGGTTCGGGGCATGTGGTCGGACTCCAGGACGACGTCCAGCATTGCCGACAGGCCGTCGGCGTTGCGCTGGGCCGGCGTGCGGGGGTCCTTTTCTCCGTTGGTCTCCGGGCGGGGCGCGGACAGCGGGCGGATGGCTTCGATGAACTTCGCGCCAGTTTCTTTGTCCAGGCGTGCCTTGATGACCAGCATGCCATCGAGGGCGGTGGCGTAGTGCAGCTCTCGGGACTCGTGCTGGGCCTGCTCGTCCTTGACTGCGCCCGATCCGTCGAGCGTGTGCTTGATGTGGTCGGCGAGTTTTGCCAGATCGCGCGGGCACATTCGGTTGGCGTTGTTCACCAGGAGCTTCTCGACCTCGTCGGCTCGGTGGCGCGCGTGTTCGGGCAGTGTGCCCACGCAGCGGGAGATGATCGAGGCGTGCTTCAGGTCGAGTGCGCCTTTGGCCAATGCTTCGGCGGTGGCGGGTAGTTCGGTCGAGGTGGCAGCGTTTGTTCCTTCCGGAGCGTCGTTGGGGTGGGTTGTGGCCTTGGCGATCGTGACGCGGGTTTTCGCGTCGGAGCCATCGATGTGCAGCAGTCCCTTCAGCCACACCTGCGTCGAACGGGCGCCATGGGAAGCGAAGACGCGGCGCCGGTCGGCCTCGGCGATCAGCTGCAACTGCTCGACTCGGGCCTGGCGGATTTCGCGCTCTAGTCGGCGGATTCTGGCGGTGAGTTCCGCGTCCGTGCAAGACGCCATCGAGCCCACCCGCGACCCGGCGGCACGCGGCGGGGCACCGACGGGCCCAGGCGCAGCCGAGGGCACGAGCGCACCGGGGTCGGGCGCCGTGTTCGGGGTGGTCAGCAACGGTGTCATGCCATTCATTGTGCCGACGGTCCGAACAGGAATTCGACCGAATTTCGGTCGCACGATCAGGTGATCATAGCGGGGTGTAAAAGCGAAAACCGTTATGGAGCAACGTGAAACGAACTCAAGGTTGGTCAGTTGCCGTAGTAGTTGTCCGGGCCGACGGCGCTGCGGGCCTCGCTGCCCGCCGACTTCAGCTGTTCGTCGCCCGATCCGTCCGATCGCAGGTCGATCCACTTGGACTGCGCCACGATCACGTAGCGGTGGTCCTGGTCGATGTACTGCCACTCGTCCGCGGCGGTGACGTCGTTGTCGCACACCCCTGATCCGGGGCCGGAGTTCGGGTCCCAGCAGCCGAGCTGCATGAAGTCCTGGGCGTCGAGGGCGCTGTAGGCGGTGTCCGCGGTGTCGTAGTCGGCGAACGGGTAGACCCACACCGTCGTGAGGATTTCCGAGTCGTCGTCGACGAAGTTGGCCACCAGCATCTCCGAGCAGCCGTTGTCGGTCAGCACCGATGCCACCTCCTCGGAGGCCCATTCCGTGCACGGTCTCGTGGAGCCCGCTTCGTACTGGTGGTGTCTGCCGCTGTCGTCGGTGAAGTCGTCCGGCATGAACGCGTCCAGGGTGAACGGGGTCTGGTCGGTCGACTCGTCGTCGAGGGTTTCCTCGTCGGTGGTGGTCGTCTCCTCGGTCGTCGTTTCTTCGGTCGTCGTCTCGTCTTCGGAGGACGACGTTTCGGTGTCGTAGTAGTCCGAAGTCGACGTGTCGGACTCGGCTGTTGTGGTCGGTGTTGAACCGCCGGAGCCGGAACTGCTGTCGATCGCGGCGAGCACGATCAGCACGCCGAGTGCGCAGGCGCCGAGGGTCCAGGCGAGGGCGGGGAGCCAGGACGGCTTGGCCGGTGGGGGAGTCGGTGGTGGTGCAGGGGGCTGGTCGGCTCGCGGGTCGACCTTGGTCGCGGCGATGGTGGCCGTCCGGTTCTCGGTGATCATCGAGATGATTCCCGGTGGCAACCACTGGGTGTCGCCCTTCAAGGTGGCCAGCGAGTCAAGCAGGGCTGGGACCTCCGGGCGGGCTTCCGGGTCCTTGGCCAAGCAGGCGGCGATGAGCTCGGTGAGCCCGTCGGGCAGCTCGGAGAGGCCCGACAGGTCCGGTTCCTCGTGCACGACGCGGTACAGGATCGCCTGGGGCTGGCCGGCGCCGAACGGGCTCTGGCCGGTCGCGGCGAACACCAGCAGGGCGCCGAGGGAGAACACGTCGCCTGGTGCGCCGACCTGGGCGCCGGTCGCCTGCTCCGGGGACATGAACGGAGGCGTTCCGAGGATGTCCACGGTGTGCGTTTCGTCCATCGCCCGGGCGATGCCGAAATCGATCATCCGAGGGCCGTCCTCGGCCAGGATCACGTTGCCGGGTTTGAGGTCGCGGTGCACCACGCCACCGGCGTGGATCGCCCCGAGCCCTTCGGCCAGACCTGCTCCGAGGGCACCGATCGCGCTCGGGGGAAGGGGCCCCTGCTGCTGCACGGCTTCGTGCAGCGTGGGGCCGGAGATGTAGGCCGTGACCAGCCACGGCGGGTCGGCGTCGGGGTCGGCGTCGACCACCGGGGCGGTGTAGAAGCCCGCCACGGCGCGTGCGGCGGTGACCTCGCGCGCGAACCGCCGCCGGAAGTTCGCGTCGTCGGCGAGCTCGGGGCGCACCACCTTGACCGCGACCAGCCGGCCGCCCGGGGACACGCCGAGGTACACCTGGCCCATCCCGCCGCGTCCCAGCCGGTTCCGCAACCGGTACGGCCCGACCTCGCGCGGATCGTCCGGTTGCAAGGGCCTCAGCAACGAATCGCCTCCCATCGGCGGCGCATCACCACGATGCGATCGGCTCTGATCATGGCACCAGGAATCCGCTGACTGCCAGCATTTCCCCGGATCTCCGCCGACGGATGCAGCGAGAGTTCCGGCGCCGGTGGGGAAGATGCGGAAGCCGCTCCGAATCATCAGTGGTCTTGCTGATTTTCGCGCGAACCCAGGTGCGGATCGAGGCGGTCGGCTCGGTAGGGCGATACTCGGACGATGGCGACGAGCGGTCTTCCCCATGACGTCATCGTCCGTGCGCTCGAGGAGGCCGACTGGCCCGCGGTGCGTCGGATCTACGGCGAGGGCATCGCCACCGGTGATGCCACCTTCGAGACCGAGGTGCCGGGGCGCGAGGCGCTGGAGGAGAAGTGGATCGCCCACCACCGGTGGGTTGCCGAGGTGGACGGCGAGGTCGCTGGTTGGGCCGCCGTGGCGCCGGTCTCCAGCCGGGAGTGCTACGCCGGTGTCGCCGAGACGTCGCTCTACGTGGGTGATGGTTTCCGCGGACGCGGTGTGGGCACGGCGCTGGTGCGCAAGCAGGTCGCCGCTGCCGACGCCGGTGGGCTGTGGACCTTGCAGACCTCGATCTTCCCGGAGAACCGCGCCAGTCTCGCCCTGCACCACGCGGCGGGGTTCCGCACCATCGGCATCCGCGAACGCATCGCTCGGCACCACGGCGTGTGGCGCGACACCGTCTTCCTGGAGCGCCGTCGCGCGCACGACTGACCTGATCGGGCGAAGCATGTCGGTGGGTGTTCCTAACCTCGTCCGCGTGCGACTGGGCGACTTCCATGCCGAGCTGGCCGACGTCGTGTGCCAGGTGCTGCTGCTCGCCAGGCACCACGGGATCGACTTGGAGGCTGCGGTGGCCGACGAGTGGCTGGTGTGGAGCCCTGGTCGTTACTCCGAGTGACCTGGGGTCGCTCGGCCGGTTGGCGGGGTCGTTTCGCCGGATTGCGGCCCGGTTGCGCGCTTTCGTGCGCGGAGTGGCGACCGTCACGGCCTTCAGCAGCGCAGTAGGGACGAAGGTCCTGGCCACGGAGCGTGGTTGTTCGGCATGCTGGCTGTAGTCGCCCAGTCCTGGTCGGGGCAGTCCGGGCGATACCCGTGCCTTTCTGCGAGGAGTACGACCATGGATGACACCCGGTTCGAGGCGTCCGCAACCACTGGTGTCGCGGAGGCCGAGCAGACTATCCGGACGCTGCTGGAGTCCGTGCCCACCGCTCAGGTCGTTCCAGCGCCGCGCGGCTCCGCCGAGTCGAGCGGGCGACCCCGGTTGGTCATCAACCGGGGACCCGATGCGGGGACCGGCTTCGCGCTCGACGGACCGCGCATCTCGATCGGTCGGGATCGGGACTGCGACATCGTGGTCGAGGACATGACGGTGTCCCGCGTGCACGCCGAGCTGCGGTTGCGCGAGGGCCGGTACGTCGTGGTGGACGGCGGTTCGCTCAACGGCACCTACCTCAACCGGCGCCCGGTGGACATCGCCGAGCTCGGTGACGGTGACGAGCTGTGGATCGGAAAGGCCCGCTTCACCTTCCGCACCGGCGGCTGAGGCCGATCGCTCCTACAGTGGAGATGTGGGCGGTGCCGGTGTGACCACCGTTTTCCTGGTCGACGACCACGAGGTCGTGCGGGTGGGGCTGGTCGACCTGCTCGATTCCGAGGAAGACCTGTCGGTGGTCGGGCAAGCCGCTTCGGTCGGTGAGGCGCTGGCCCGCATCCCCGCGATCGGTCCCGACGTGGCCGTGCTGGACGTTCGGCTGCCGGACGGCAGCGGCGTGGAGCTGTGCAGGCAACTGCGGTCCCGCGTTCCGGGGCTGCAGTGCCTCATGCTGACCTCCTTCACGGACAAGCAGGCCATGCTCGACGCGATGCTGGCCGGGGCCGCGGGCTACGTCGTGAAGAACATCAAGGGGATGGAGCTGGCATCGGCCGTGCGCCGGGTCGGTGCGGGCAAGCCGTTGCTCGGTGAGCAGGAGACCGCCGCGCTGGTGAACAAGTTGCGCGCGGAGCTGGACGGCACCTCGAAGCTGCCGGACCTGACCGGGCAGGAGCGGATCCTGCTGGACTGCATCCGGCAGGGGATGACGAACCGGCAGATCGCGGACCGGATGTTCTTGGCCGAGAAGACCGTCAAGAACTACGTGTCGCGGTTGCTGAGCAAGCTCGGCCTGCAGAGCCGCACCCAGGCGGCGGTGCTGGCCACCCGTTTGCGCCACCCGGAATCGTGAAGCACTCGCCGGGGTGCGCGCGGCCTGTCAGAGTAGAGCTGTGAGCAGGGCTGACCCACCTGGATCGGAGGAATTGCGGGAGGGGGCCGCGCCATCGGTGGTGGGCACCCTTTCCCGGTTGCGGCTCAAAGAGCTGCTGTCCCAGGTGCAGGCGCGCATCGAGGAGATCGTCGGTCTGCGGGACCAGATGGACGTCCTGCTGGAGGCCGTGCTCGCCATCTCCTCGGAACTCGAGCTGGACGCGGTGCTGCGGCGCATCGTGCGCACCGCCATCGACCTCGTCGACGCCCGCTACGGCGCGATCGGAGTGCTGGCGCCGGACGGCACGCTGGGCAGGTTCATCTACGACGGCATCGACGAGGAGACCGTCCACCGCATCGGCCACCTGCCGACCGGGCACGGTGTCCTCGGGGTGGTCATCGAGGCCGACAAACCGCTGCGGCTGGACGACATCTCCGAACATCCGGCTTCGGTGGGCTTCCCCGCGAACCACCCGCCGATGCGCACGTTCCTCGGGGTGCCGATCCGGGCCCGGCAGGAGGTCTTCGGCAGGTTGTACCTGACCGAGAAGCTCGGTGGTGGCTCCTTCACCGAGGACGACGACGTCGTGCTGCAGGCGTTGGCCGGCGCGGCCGGCATCGCGGTGGACAACGCCCGGCTGTTCGAGGAAGTCCGCCGCCGCGAGCGCTGGTTGGACGCCACCGGTGAGATCACCGCAGAACTGCTGGCGGGCACCGATCCGATCGACGCGCTCCAAGTGATCGCCGAGCGCGCGTCCGAGCTGACGCAGGCCGACTACGCGTTGCTCGCGGTGCCCACGCCCGGCGACGACGTCGAGACGGAGGAGTTGACGGTGACGGTCTCGGCCGGTGTCGGCGTCGAAGACCTCGTGGGGCGGTCGATCCCGGTCGAAGGTTCGGTCACCGGGCAGGTGTTCCGGGAACGGGTGCCGCGCAACGTCCCCAGCCTGTCCACGGTCGAGGGTGCTGCGGTCGAGCTCGGGCCGGCGCTCGCGGTGCCGATGCGGGCGGAAGGCACCATCTCCGGCGTGCTGCTGGCTGTGCGGCGGGCGGGGTCCAAGGGGTTCGACGAGGAGCAGCTGCTGGTGGTGTCGTCCTTCGCCGACCAGGCCGCGCTGGCGCTGCAGTGGGCCGAGGCGCAGGCCGCGCGCCGCGAGCTGGACGTGCTGGCCGACCGGGACCGCATCGCCCGCGAACTGCACGACCACGTCATCCAGCGGCTGTTCGCCATCGGCATGGCCATGCAGGGAACCCAGCGGCGGGCGTCGCGGACGACCGGCGTCGCGGACCGGTTGACCGAGCACATCGACCAGCTGCACGAAGTGATCCAGGACCTCCGCGCCAGCATCTTCGACCTGCAGATCGCCGCCGAACACCCGAGCGGGTTCCGCAACCGGGTGCAGCGCGTCGTCACCGACGTGGTGGGGGACAACCCGATCCGGATCACCATGCGCATGTCCGGACCGCTGGACGTGCTGCCGTCGCGGCTGGCCGAGCACGCCGAGTCGGTGGTGCTGGAAGCGGTGAGCAACACCGTCCGGCACGCCCGGGCGTCGGAGCTGTCGGTGACGATCTCGCTGGACGACGACCTGACCATCGACGTCACCGACAACGGCGTCGGGATCCAGAGCACCGTCGCGCACAGCGGACTGCACAACCTCGCCGAGCGAGCGGTGCAGATGGGCGGCCGGTGCAAGGTGGAGCGGTTGCCTACCGGCGGAACCAGGGTGCTGTGGACGGCTCCGCTCAGCGCCCCACCCGGGTGAGCCGCGACCGAAAATCGTTGTCCCCCGGGCGGTCGGCCGTGCCATGATCCGGCAGGTGTCCGCATCGCGTGCTGAACTGCTGCGCTGGCAGTTCGACCTGACCTGGTCGCTGTTCGAGGTCCACCTCGCCGAGCTGGTTCCCGGGGACTTCCGGTGGGAGCCCGCCGCGGTCTGCTGGACGGTGCGGCGCGGTGCCGATGGCGGCTGGGTACCTGATTTCGCCGAGGTCGAGCCCGATCCGATCCCGGCGCCCACGATCGCCTGGCTCACCTGGCACCTCGGCTGGTGGTGGACGGTGACCATCGACCACGCGCAGGGCAGGAGGCCGACCGAGCGGACCGACGTCCGGTGGCCGGGTGACGAAGCCGCGGTCGGGTGGTTGCGCGGGTTGCACGACGAGTGGTCTTCGGTGCTGGACCGGTTGACCGACGCGGAGCTGGACGGACCCGCGCCGTTCCCGTGGCCGGACGACCCGGACAAGACCGTGGCGCACATGGTCGCCTGGGTGAACGCCGAGCTGATGAAGAACGTCTCCGAGATCGGGCAGCTCCGCCTGGTACGAGCAGCGGGCTAGCTCGCCGCATCGCCTGGCGTCGGCCACCCTGGGAGAGGACACCGTCCTCGCTTAGGAGCAGCCATGAGCTCTGCAACCGAGCGCGACGTCGATCCGACCTTCTACCGCAGCCCGGGGGAAGCCATCTCCGCCCCGGCGGAGCGCCTGGCCTACGTCGTCGCCTTCGACCGGACCGCCGAGCGACCAGATGCCCTCACCGCGATCGACACCGATCCGGAGTCGGCGACCTTCGGGCAGGTGGTCGGCTGGACCGACCTGCCGACCCGTGGCGACGAGCTGCACCACTTCGGGTGGAACGCCTGCAGCAGCGCCTTCGCGCACGCCGGTCACCACACCAGCGGTCTGCGGCGCCGCTACCTGCTGCTTCCCGGGATCCGTTCGTCGAACCTGCACGTCTTCGACACCCACCCGGATCCCCGCCACCCGAAGCTGGTGCGGACCGTGGCGGCCGAGGAGCTCGCGGCCAAGGCGGGCTACTCCCGGCCGCACACCCTGCACTGCGGACCGGACGGGATCTACCTGTCCTGCCTCGGTGCCGCCGACGGAGCCGACGGTCCGGGCGGCATCGCGGTGCTCGACCACGACTCCTTCGACGTTGTGCGCGCTTGGGAGGTCGACCGGGGACCGCAGCACCTGGCTTACGACGTCTGGTGGCACCTCAACGGGAACACGATGATCACCAGTGAGTGGGGCACACCGTCGATGCTGGAGAACGGCGTCGACCCCGACCTGCTGCTGCGCAACGAGTACGGGCACGCCTTGCACTTCTGGGACTTGGCCGAGGGACGGCACGTCCAGCGCGTCGACCTCGGGGCGCAGCACCAGATGGTCCTCGAACTGAGGCCTTCGCACGACCCGAACGCCACCTGGGGGTTCGCCGGCGTGGTCGTCAGCACCGAGGACCTGTCGGCATCGGTGTGGCGGTGGTTCCGGGCCGATGACGAGTGGCGGGCGGAGAAGGTGATCACTGTTCCCGCTGAACCGGCACCGGCCGATCAGCTCCCGCCCGTGCTGCGGCCCTTCGGTGCGGTTCCTCCGCTGGTGACCGACATCAACCTGTCCGTGGACGACCGGTTCTTGTACGTGTCGTGTTGGGGGACCGGTGAGCTCAAGCAGTTCGACGTCACCGACCCGGAGCACCCGCGGGAGACCGGATCGGTCCGCCTCGGCGGCATCACCGCTCGCGCCGCGCACCCGGCTGCTCCTGCCGAGCCGCTGGCGGGCGGGTCGCAGATGGTGGAGGTCAGCCGGGACGGGCGCCGCATCTACCTGACGAACTCGCTGTACGGCGCGTGGGACGACCAGTTCTACCCCGACGGTGTGGGCGCCTGGCTGGCCAAGCTCGACACCGACCCGGGCACCGGCGGTCTCACCGTCGACGAGGCGTTCTTCCCGCACGGGGAGCAGTTCCGCGGGTTGCGCGTGCACCAGGTGCGCCTCGAAGGCGGTGACGCCTCCTCGGATTCGTACTGCTACCCGTGATTCAACGGTTCCAGCGTTCGGATGTGCTCGGTCTCGGGTGCACGTCGGGTGGCCGGGATCTGCGGTTCCGGCTGCTCGTGCGACCGGACAGCTGCGCAGCCGCATGCTGTGCCGATGAGTGCTGCGCCGGCGAGTGCTGCCAGCCGGGCCAGATCGGCGGAGCCTTCCCAGATCAGGTCGCCGTGTGCGTGGATCACGAAGCTGTTCAGAAACATCCAGCACAGCAGCGCCGTCATCAGCGAGCCGGGGAGGTTCCGGATCGCGCACGCGTAGCCGAGGACGACGATGCCCAGCACGGCGAGCGCAGCGACCGGCTCGCCCGACCACCAGGACGCCGCTCCGGCGGGCACCATTCCGGCGACCGCCACGAAGAATCCCACCGCGGAGGCCGTTGCGGCCCCGGCGACGGGCGGACCGGATTCACGCATCACCACCGCCTCCTGCGGGAGGTGGCCTCACCGCCACCTGGTCAGTCCGCGCAGCGTCAACGCCACGCCCAGGAAGAGCACGATCAATCCGACGGCCCACAGCAGGTGCGTCATCCGTGACACCTCCTCGCCGGACCTGCTGCCGACTCCTCCAGTACACCCCGCCGGGGCGGACTCGGACGTTCGCCTTGACGGGATCCGGACGAGGACAGCGGTGGCCCGGACGTGGTGTTGACGCAGTTACCGGAGCTCCACCTTCGAGACCAGGGCCTGTGACGATGGGTCCGCTCCGCTACGTCGGGGCGGACCCATCGCGTTGCAGGGGAGTGACGTGGAGCCGACCGATGCGGTGTTGGCAGAG
>NZ_JBEOVY010000286.1:0-10433 GCF_040295745.1 Saccharopolyspora sp. NPDC002686 | reverse complement strand
GGGTGTGGGAGAGTAAGACACCGCCGACACACTAATTGAGAAGGGGGCTTCCCGGACTTCGGTTCGGGAAGCCCCCTTTTTTTGCGTTCCCGGGTATGGCACCTGCTGCACTGGAGATCGGCCGGTGAGTGGTGGGTCTTCTGGGGTCGGGGTCGTACTCTGGCGGCATGGGTGGTGTGCGGATTCTCATCGTTCAGCCGTCGAAGTCGGATCCTCCGGGGCCGCTGGGCGAGTGGCTGGCGGTAGCCGGCGCTGAGGTGGACGTCGTCCTACCGGCCGAGCAGTCGTTGCCCGCGGACTTCAGCGAGCACCAGGGGTTGGTGGTGCTCGGTGGGGAGATGGGCGTCTACGACGACCCGACGCATCCGTGGCTGGCCGAGGTTCGGGCATTGCTGAGCAAGGCGGTGAGTGAGCGGGTGCCGACCCTGGCGGTGTGCCTCGGGGCCCAGTTGCTGGCTGCGGCTACCGGGGGACAGGTGCGGCCGGCCCGCAACGGCCCGGAGGCCGGGACACTGCTGATCGCGAAGCGGGACGTTGCCGCGGAGGATCCGCTGTTCGGGCCGGTTCCGCTGACCCCCGATGTTCTGCAGTCCCACTCCGACGAGGTGGCGGTGCTGCCGCCGTCGGCGCAGCTGCTGGCTTCCTCGCCCAAGTGCGACAACCAGTTGTTCCGGGTCGGGGACTGCGCCTACGGGATGCAGTTCCACATCGAGACGACGACCGATCTGGTGCTGGAGTGGGCGGAGCTGTCGCCGGAGATCGCTGCCGCGATTCGGCCGGGGCAGTTGGAGCGGGCGCACCTCGACGCGTTCCACGTGGACATGGCCGAGACCTGGCGGCCGGTGGCGGAGCGGTTCGTGCGGTTCGTGGGGACCCCGCCGGAGGACCGGAAGGCCAGCAGATTCCTGCCACTGGCGTGATCGTCATCAGGTCGGGTCCACACCGGGCCGGTGCGCGGACTACGGTCGGGTAATGGCCAACAGCAACTCGTCGCGCTCGGGTTCGGTGCCGTCTCCCGCTCGTTACGGGTTCACCGACGCGTCACGCGCTGAGGCCCAGCTGAGACGTGCCGGCTGGTGGTCGGATCGCGGTCCTGGCGAGGCCGAGCCGATCCTGATCGCGCTGTCGCGGACACCGGACCCCGATCTGGCGCTGCACTCACTGGACCGCTTCCGGGACGCCGCGGACGAGACTTGGGCCGAGCTCGCACGCGAGTTGGCCGACGATGCGGGTTTGCGCGCTCGGTTGTTCGGCGTGCTCGGCGCCTCCACAGCTCTTGCCGATCACCTCGTTGCTGATCCGGAGGACTGGCGGCGGCTGCGCACTGACGCTGCTCCGGCGAGCACGCTCGAGGAGCGGACGGCTGTGCTCCTGGAGGCCGTGGGCGCTGAGGGGAGCGGCGCCCCCGGGACACCGGGTGGTCCCGTTGCGGCGGTGCACGGGCCCGAAGCGGTCATGGCGCTGCGCCGGGCTTACCGGGGGCTGCTGATGGACGTCGCCGGGCAGGACGTGGCCCGCGTCGTCGATCCGGCGTTGCCGAGCATGCCGTACGAGGACGTCGCCGCGACGTTGTCCGAACTCGCGGTCGCGGCCCTGCGTGCGGCGCTGTCGGTCGCGGTGGCGGAGTTGCGGCACTCCGGTGTGGACGAGGTGCCGCGGCTCGCGGTGATCGCGATGGGAAAGTGCGGCGGACGTGAGCTGAACTACGTCAGCGATGTGGACGTGGTGTTCGTCGCGGACCGCGAGGACGAGATTCCGACCGCGATCCGGTTGGCCAGCCTGATGATGCGGGTGGCCGGTCCCGCGTTCTTCGAAGTCGATGCGGCGTTGCGCCCGGAGGGCAAGGCCGGGGCGTTGGTGCGGACTCTCGACGGGCACCTGAGCTACTACCGCCGGTGGGCGCGGACCTGGGAGTTCCAGGCGCTGCTCAAGGCCCGGCCGGTGGCCGGCGACGCTGAGCTCGGTGCGAGTTATCTCGCGGCGGTGCAGCCGCTGGTGTGGACCGCTGCGGAGCGCGAGGGGTTCGTGGTGGACGTGCGTTCGATGCGGCGCCGCGTCGAGAACCACGTTCCGTCCGAGCTGTCCGAGCGGGAGTTGAAGCTCGGCCGCGGTGGGCTGCGCGATGTGGAGTTCGCCGTTCAGCTGCTGCAGATGGTGCACGGCCGCAGCGACGACTCGCTCCGCATGACGTCCACTATGGACGCTCTCCGGGCCTTGGGCGAGGGCGGGTACGTGGCCCGCACCGATGCGGCGGACCTGGTGGATTCCTACCGGTTCCTGCGGACCGTCGAGCACCGGTTGCAGCTGCGGCAGTTGCGGCGGACGCACCTGTTCCCGGAGTTCGACGATGCCGAGTCCCTGGGAGTGCTGGCCCGGGCCGTCGGATTGCGCTCCAGCGGTCGGAACACGGCGGCGCAGGCGCTGGTGGCGGAGTTCCGGCGGCACAGCAACAGGGTTCGGCGGCTGCACGAGAAGCTGTTCTACCGCCCGCTGCTGGAGGCGGTCGCGAAGGTGCCCACGGCGGCGCTGCGGCTGACCACCTCGGCAGCGGTGGAGCGGTTGGCCGCGCTCGGGTACACCTCGCCGGAGGGCGCGCTGCGCCACATAGGAGCGTTGACCTCGGGGGTGTCCAGGCGGGCCAGCATCCAGGGCACGTTGCTGCCGATGCTGTTGGACCTGCTGGCGAACACCCCGGATCCGGACGGCGGACTGCTGGCGTACCGCAAGGTGTCCGAGGCGTTGGCCGAAACCCCTTGGTACCTGCGGCTGTTGCGGGACGAAGGGGTGGTGGCCGAGCGGCTGGCGCAGCTGCTGGGCACCTCGAAGCTGGTTCCGGAGCTGTTGGTGCGGGCGCCGGAGGTGCTGCGCTTGCTGTCGGACACGCCGGCGCTGGCGGAACGGGATCCGATGGAGGCGTCGGTTTCGCTGCGCAGCACCGTGGCGCGCTACTCGGAGCCGGCGCGGGCTGCTGCTGCGGCTCGTTCGCTGCGGCGGCACGAACTCCTGCGCATCGCTTGCGGTGACCTGCTCGGACTGGTGGAGCCGACCACGGTGTTCCGGGCGCTGTCGAACATCTGGGCCGCGGTGCTGGAGTCGGCGCTGGACGTGTCGATCCGGGACACCGCCAAGGAGATCGGTGAAGCCCCGGCGCGGATCGCGGTGATCGGGATGGGCCGCCTGGGCGGCGCTGAACTCGGCTACGGCTCCGATGCCGATGTGATGTTCGTGTGCGAGCCGGTGGAGGGGGCGGACGAGACGACGGCGGTGCGGTTCGCGACCACCGTGGTCGAGCAGGTGCGCCGGTTGCTGGGCGCGCCGAGCCAGGATCCGCCGCTGGAGGTCGACATCGACCTCCGGCCGGAAGGGCGCCAGGGCGCTCTCGTGCGCACGCTGGACTCCTACCTCTCCTACTACCGGCGCTGGGGCGAGGTGTGGGAATCGCAGGCGTTGCTGCGGGCGCAGCACGTCGCCGGCGATCAGGACCTGGGTGAGCGGTTCTGCCGGGCCATCGACCCGATCCGGTATCCGGAGGGCGGGTTGGACGATGCCCGGGCCCGGGAGATCCGCCGGATCAAGGCGCGGGTGGATTCCGAGCGGCTGCCCCGGGGTGCGGATCCGGCCACGCACACCAAGCTCGGCCGCGGTGGTCTGGCCGATGTGGAGTGGACGTTGCAGCTGCTGCAGTTGCAGCACGCGCACGAGCACCCGGCGCTGCGCACGACTTCGACGTTGGACGGTTTGCGGGCCGCGACCGAGGCCGGTCTGCTGGAGGCCAGCGACGCCGATGAGCTGGCGGAGGCGTGGACGCTCGCGATGCGGGTGCGCAACGCGGTGATGCTGGTGCGCGGCAAACCGGGGGACCAGCTGCCCAAGCAGACGCGGGAGCTGAACGCGGTGGCCGCCGCGCTGGGGTATCCGGCGGACGTGGACACCGGGGAGGTCGTCGACGACTACCTCCGCGTCACCCGGCACGCGCGAGCCGTCGTGGAGCGGGTGTTCTACGAATCGTGAGCGCCCTAGGGTGGCGATCATGATCGATCTGCGCACGGCGGAGGAAGCAGACCATCCGCGAATCGTGGCGGCCATCCAGCGGTGGTGGACCGATTCGCGCAGCCCGGAAGCCGCCCGCGAACTGTCGTTGCTGGTGCCACGGCTGTTCCTGCAGCACTTCGGCGGCACCAGCTTCGTCGCGGAGCGGGACGGCCGGATGGCGGGTTTCCTGATCGGTTTCGCCTCCGCTGATCGCGCGGCCGAGGCCTACGTCCACTTCGTCGGGGTCGATCCGGAGCTGCGCCGGTCCGGGCTGGCGCGCCGGCTGTACGGCGAGTTCTTCGCCGCCGCGGCGCGGGCCGGGCGGACCCGGGTGCACTGCATCACCTCGCCGGCCAACACCGGTTCGATCGCTTTCCACCGGAGCATGGGTTTCGAGCTGATCGCCGGTGACGCCGAGATCGGCGGAATTCCGGTGCACCGCGATTACGACGGACCAGGGCACGACCGGGTTTGCTTCGCGCGGCACATCGATCCGGATGAATTCCGCTGAGTCGTCCAGCGGTCGGCAATTCGGCTGGGCGCAGGTGGCGGTGTGGTCCGGACGACGCAATGCCGTTCAGCGTTCGGTCCGCATCGCGGCTCCACGGCTGCTGAGCTGCGCGAAGAGGGGTTTCGCGAACCCGGTCGGCGGTCCCGGACTCGCCGAATTCGCCAGTACCCTGCGCGAGGAGAAGGCGTGGGCGGCGAACAAGGGGACTGCCGATGTCCGAGGACTTCGAAGTGCTCGTCGACAGGCAGGCGTTGTGCGGGGCGAGCCCGCTGTGGATGCCCGCGCTCAATTGCGTGCACTGGGTGGATCTGCTGCGCCGGGAATTGCACACGTACCACCGGGATTCCGGTGGGGACGACGTCCGGGTGCTGCCGGGTCCGGTGACGGCGTTGGGGGCCACCCGGCACGGTCAGCTGATCGCTGCCGCGGGTAGCGGGTTCGCGCGGGTGCACCTCGGACGTTCGGCGTTGGAGCCGGTGGTCCAGGTGCGCAACGGCGATCGGATGGGGGCGGGTGCCTGCGATCCGGCCGGGCGGTTCGTGGCGGGAACCCAGACGCACGCCCGGGAGCTGCAGGCCAGCGGGCTGTACGTGCTCGACGGGGACCGGGCGCGGTTGCTGGTCGACGGGGTGACGGCGGCCGGCGGGGTGGCCTGGAGCCCGAGCGGTCACCGGATGTACTTGGTCGATGCGCGCAGCATCTGGGTCTACGACTACGACCCGGAACGCGCGCTGGCGGTGTCCGGGCGGCAGTGGGTGGTGTGCGGCGAGCCGGAAGGGGAGCCGGAGGGGATCGCGGTCGATGCGGAGGGCTGCGTGTGGGTCGCGATGCACTGGAGCGGGCGGATCCACCGCTATGCGCCCAGCGGGGACCTCGAGACCGTTCTGTGGGCGCCGACGCGGCGGATCACCAGCCTGGCCTTCGGGGGTTCGCGGTTGGAGGAGATGTACCTGACCTCGGCGTGCTACGGCTACGACGAGCTCGCGCTGCTCGACGACCCGTACGCCGGTGCGCTGATGCGCTTCAAGCCCGGTGTGCTCGGCGCAGCTCTGCCGGCCTGGCAGGGGATTTGATCCGGCTGTTAATAGCCGATCTTGCGATCGGCTGCTACCGGTTGATCATTTCGCGGTGACCGCGGCGAGCCTGGCCAGTGCGTCCTGGTCGCCGTCCACCGAGCCGAACACGTGCACCACGAGTCCGATCTCGCCGGGGCCGGCGGGCACGTGCAGCGTTTCGTAGTCCAGCGGCAGCAGGCCGGCTTCCGGGTGGCGCAGCTGCTTCTGGCCCTTCGCGCACATCACGACTTCGCCGGTGGCCCAGATCCGCTGGAAGTCGGTGCTGCGGTCGGACAGCTCACCGATCAGCGCGGCGAGTTCCGCGTCGTCGGGGTAGCGCCCCGTCGACGCCCTCAGCAGCCCCGCGGATTCTGCTGCCCGGTCTTCCCAGTCGGGGAAGACGGCCCGGGAAGCGGGGTCGAGGAACAGGTACCGGGCTTGGTTCAGATCCCGGCGGGCCGGGGCTGCCAGACCACCGGCCAGTTCGGCGCCCAGCGCGTTCCACGCCACCACATCCAGGCGGTGGTTCGTGGCGAAAGCCGGGAAGCGGGTCAACCCGTCCAGGATCTGCTGGAGCAGCGGACTGACCTCCCCGCTCGGCGCGGACTTGCGCCGCACGTCGGCGAGCGTGACGAGGTGCCGCCGTTCCGCGGCATCGAGGCGCAGCGCCCCGGCGAGTGCGTCGAGGACCTCGGGGGACGGCTGGACGGCCCGGCCCTGCTCCAGCCGCACGTAGTAGTCCACGCTGATCCCGGCGAGCTGGGCGAGTTCTTCGCGGCGCAGCCCGCGCACCCGTCGGCGACCACCGCCGGTGAGCCCGACCTGCTCCGGTGCGACGCGTTCCCGGCGGGCGCGCAGGAATCCGCCCAGCGCTCGCCGGACGTCGCCGATCTCGTTGTCCTGGATCCGCTCCGCAGTGCCCATGCGATCAAGTATTGGGTAGCACCGGCAGTACCAGGAACGCCGGTCCACCGGTTCGACCGGGTTCTGGTTGTCCTGGCACGAGTGGACGAATGTTCAGGCATGACCGAAGTACTGCCGCAGAAGATCCTGATCGTCACCGCCCACCCCGAGCCCCGTTCGCTGAACTCCTCCCTGAGCGCCTTCGCAGCCGAGGAGCTGCGCGCGGCGGGTCACGAGGTGCAGGTGTCCGACCTCTACGCGATGAAGTGGAAGGCGGCGGTCGACGCCGACGACTTCCCGGAGCTCGCACCGGACCGCCGGCTGAACGTGCTGTTCGACTCGGGGGAGGCCACCCTGGCCGGGACGCTGTCCGCGGACGTCGCGGCGGAGCAGGAGAAGCTGCGGTGGGCGGACGCGGTGATCCTGCAGTTCCCGCTGTGGTGGTTCTCGGTGCCCGCGATCCTGAAGGGCTGGATCGACCGGGTGTTCACGTTCCAGTTCGCCCACGGCCCGGACCTCCCGCCCTACAGCGAGGGCGCGCTGGCCGGTCGCCGGGCGCTGATCTCGGTGACGATCGGTGCGCGGGAGTCGGCGTTCGCGGAGCGCGGCATCCACGGGCGGTTGGCCGATGTCCTCCACCCGATCCAGCACGGCCTGTTCTGGTTCACCGGCATGGCGCCGCTGGAACCGTTCGCGGTGCACGACTCGGTCGTGCTGTCGGACGACCGGTTCGCGGAGGTGCAGGAGGAGTACCGGCAGCGGCTGGACCGGCTGTTCACCGACCAGCCGATCCCGTTCCGCACGCTCGACGGCGGTGACTACGGCGAGGACATGCGGCTGCTGCCGGGCGTCGAGGCGCCGGGGACGAGCGGGCTGGACATCCACGTCCGCTGACGCGGAAAGACGAGCGGGGCGAGGACCGAAGTCCCCGCCCCGCTCGTCCGGTTCAGCGCATCACACGTCGAAGTACAGCGAGAACTCGTGCGGGTGCGGGCGGAGGCGGATCGGGTCGATCTCGTCCTCGCGCTTGAGCCGGATCCAGGTCTCGATCAGGTCCGGGGTGAACACGCCGCCCTCGAGCAGGAAGTCGTGGTCGGCTTCCAGGTTGTCGATGGCCGTGGCCAGGTTGTCCGGCACGGTCGGCACGTTCTTGGCCTCTTCCGGCGGCAGCTCGTAGAGGTCCTTGTCGATCGGCTCGGCCGGCTCGATCTTGTTCTTGATGCCGTCCAGACCGGCCATCATCATCGCGGCGAACGCCAGGTACGGGTTGCCGGACGGGTCCGGGCAGCGGAACTCGACGCGCTTGGCCTTCGGGTTCGCACCGGTGATCGGGATGCGCATGCACGCCGAGCGGTTGCGCTGCGAGTACACCAGGTTCACCGGGGCCTCGTAGCCCGGCACCAGGCGGTGGTAGGAGTTCACCGTCGGGTTGGTGAAGGCCAGCAGGCTCGGCGCGTGGTGCAGGATGCCGCCGATGTAGTAGCGCGCCATGTCCGACAGGCCGGCGTAACCGGACTCGTCGTAGAACAGCGGGCTGCCGTCCTTCCACAGCGACATGTGGCTGTGCATGCCGGAGCCGTTGTCGCCGAACAGCGGCTTGGGCATGAAGGTGACGGTCCGGCCGTCCTCCCAAGCGGTGTTCTTGATGACGTACTTGAACAGCTGCAAGTCGTCGGCCGCGTGCAGCAGCGTGTTGAACTTGTAGTTGATCTCGGTCTGGCCGCCGGTGCCGACCTCGTGGTGCGCCCGCTCGATGGTGAAACCGGACTCGGTCAGCTGGGTGCACATCTTGTCGCGCAGGTCGGCGAAGTGGTCGTAGGGCGAGACCGGGAAGTAGCCGCCCTTCATCCGCGTCTTGTAACCGCGGTTGCCGCCCTCCTCGTCGCGGCCGGTGTTCCACCAGCCCTCGACCGAGTCGACCTCGGCGTAGGTCTTGTTCGGGCCTTCCTCGAACTTGACCGAGTCGAAGATGTAGAACTCGGCCTCGGCACCGAAGAACGCGGTGTCGGCGACGCCGGACTCGGCCAGGTACTGCTCGGCCTTGCGCGCGATGTTGCGCGGGTCGCGGCTGTAGGGCTCCAACGTGAACGGGTCGTGCACGAAGAAGTTCAGGATCAGCGTCTTCTCGGCCCGGAACGGGTCGATGCGCGCGGTGTAGGGGTCGGGCAGCAGCAGCATGTCCGATTCGTGGATCGACTGGAAGCCACGCACGGACGAGCCGTCGAAGGCCAGCCCCTCGGTGAACGCGTCCTGGTCGAACGCAGCGGCGGGCACGGTGAAGTGCTGCATGACGCCCGGCAGGTCGCAGAACCGGACATCGACGAACTTCACGTCCTCGTCGGAGATGAAGCGCAGGACCTCGTCAGGATTCTTGAACAAGCTCGGTGGCTCCTTCAGCACTCGATACAGCTCACCGACCACTTCCGCCGCCGGCTCGGTACTCACCGTATGTCCTGGGTGTTGCTCCGTCGTCACCCGAATGTTTCGCCGGCGTTAACTGAGCCCCGATCGGGTGATGGGGGTTGCGCGCGGGGGCGCGGAGCGGTGCTCCGGCGGTAGCAGCGGCCGCGGCACGTACCCTGGATGACGTGCGAAGAGTCGGATCCTGGCTGGACCGCCCGAAGGGCGCGTTGAACCACGTGCGCGAGCAGGCGAACGAATCCCGGCCGAAGTGGCGCGGCGAGAAGATGGGGCTTCCCGAGAGCGGGCCGGGCTCGGCGGCGCCGGTGGGCCGACGGCTGGGGGCGTTCCTCATCGACATCGTGCTGGCCGCGCTGGTCGCCGCGTTGTTCACCATGCCGGACTACCCGGAGAACTGGAGCCTGGTGGCGTGGGTGGTCATCACCGTCGTCCCGGTGTCGTTCTTCGGCGCCACGCCGGGCATGGCCGTGCTGCGGATCTGGGTCGCGCGGGTCGACGGCACGGTCATGGTGGGGCCGTGGCGGGCGGCGCTGCGCTGCGTCCTGACCGGCCTGATCATCCCGGCCGTCATGTGGAACTTCGACGGCCGCTCCTGGCACGACCGGCTCAGCGGAACCATCGTCCTGCGCCGGTGACGAAGCTTCGGCGGTAGACGTGAAAAAGCGGGCTCGGGGTGCTTTCCCCGAGCCCGCTTCGCGTTCCTGGCGGAATTACCGCGCGCGGCGCATCGCGCGCTGCATGTTGCGCATCTTGGCGCCCTGCGGCACCGGGCCCTTCGGCAGCGCGTTGCCGCGGTTGGCCAGCGCTGCGAGCCGGTTCTCGATCGAGTCGATCTGAGCCGGGCCGATGTTGCGGGGCAGCTTGGTGATCCGCTGCTGCAACTTCGACAGCGGGACCTGGTTCTCCTCGTTGCCGACGACGATCTCGTAGATCGGGGTGTCGCCGACGAGCCGGGCGACGCGCTTCTTCTCCTGCGCCATCAGCGACTTCACCCGGTGCGGGGCGCCTTCGCCCACGAGCACGATGCCGGGGCGGCCGATCAGCCGGTGCACGGCGTCGAGCTGGGCGGTGCCCGACACGGCCTGGGTCAGCACCCAGCGGCCGCGCAGGTTGTCCAGCGCCCACCCGGCAGCGCCGGGCTGACCGTCAGCCTTGCGGTACACGCTCGACTGCACGCGGCGGCCGAAGAGGATCACCGCGCCGAGCACGCCGAAGGCAAGGCCCACCGGGAGGAACGCCCAGTGCAGGCCCCAGATCATGCCCAGCAGGAAGACCACTGCGGTCACGCCGAGGAACACCCCGAGCATCAGCGGGAGGAGGAGCTTGTCCTCCCGGCGCTGCATCTTGAACACCTCGAGGATCTGCTTGAAGCGTCCTCGAGTTGCCTTGCGCCGTTCTTTGGCCGCCGCTTTCTTGGCGGCCTTGTCCTCCGTGGCCATGCATTTCAGGATACGGCGCGCGCTGGACCAGGTGCAGGTGCGGTCCCCATGCGTGACCGAGCCGTGAGGTCG